>NZ_JAYGIG010000018.1:0-60030 GCF_034932105.1 Leptothoe sp. PORK10 BA2
GGATGTTCTGCCGTATTCGCGGTTACCTATCCACTCTACGCAAACAGGGGCATAACGTTCTGGATGCCCTCATGGGATTGTTCTCTGGAAACCCTATAACTCTCCTACCCCAGCCTGAGTAGTTACAAACAACAGCGCAAATACGGGCGTCAGAAAAATCAGCGCACTGACACTGGTCATATTGCCATTAGCTGCCAAGTAGAAAAACATCCCATAGGTTAGCGCTGTGCCAAACACGGTGGCATAGAGTAGCCCAGCCCAATCTGCCAAAAGTAGCTTGTCAATTGAGTAAGGCTCCCACAAGCCAGACATCACAGCCAGCGGAATACCACCTAAAATCATATGCCAACCTGTCGCTACAAGCGGGTCGGCATGGCGCTTCACATAGCCCATCAAAATGGTGCCGACCGACATCGACAGCGCTGCTAGAAGCATTAAAAACTCACCGTTTTGGAGTAAGTTTGCCATCTCCCAAGTACTTTCACTGTCCCCATATCCCTGAATAAATTGCAGCCAGCTTGGCAGAGGAATACCATCTTGCCACAAGCTGTAAATCCACTCTGCGGGAAGCCCACATAAGCTAATACCTGCGATCCCAATCATCAGCCCGAGCCATCCCCATGGCCCGATCAAACTGCCAAAAAGAATCCGAGCGAGCAGTGCGACCACTAATGGCTGGGCATCGATGAGAACCGCGCCGAGTCCTGCGCCCGTATTCACCAGCCCGACAGTTAAGAGCCCCTGAAACATCGCACCATCTACCAGTGCAAAGAGTGCAATCCACAGCCAAGCTTTCCAGGTTTTGGGCTGTGGCAGCTTAAGCACAGCAGAGACTATCAAAATCAACAGCCCCGCTGGCAAGAGTCTAAAGGCTGCTAGAAAAAGCGGCGATATGTGAGGAAGAATATACTTCATCACGACCATTGCTGTGCCGAGGAAGAAGAAAGGCGAAACTAGGAAGATGGGAGACTTTGCTAGATTAGTTTTGTGAAGCTGCATAAGCTTGCAAGGTAAAGAGAGCGGATAAATCAGCGATGACAAGTAACGGTAGACACCAATTCTACAAGAGAACGATTTTTGTGACCGATAAGCTTGCTACCAGAGACAAAGGCTTTACCTTATGTTTTCACCTTATGTTTTCCTTATACCTTATATAGATTGCGTTAGTTATGTGGCTACTTTCACGACAGAGGCAGACGTGTATTGAGATATTGACAGTTCCGAAGGGGTATTGAATGAGCCTTTTCGTAGGGTTCGGCTTTGTTCTACTTCGTGATGCTGTTTGAGCAAAGCTGCGACCTTCTTACGAATCATAATGCCAGGGCGATCGGTAAACATATGCTCTTCTTGGCTAGGCATCAGGGGAACGTCGTAATCGGTTGATTCTAGAATGCGTTTGTCTTCTAAGGTGACAGCGCGGTCAAAAGCAATGACATCCGCCGCAGGCGTATCGGCCTCTGTATCGTTACGAACGCAAAACTGCACCATTTGGGAGGTGCGATCGCTTACAGGCGTCATGGTATTCACCACAATATGCTCCAACCCATTAGGGTAAGTGATTTTGAGCTTAATGGTGAAAGGCATTAGCCAATCCATAGACAGTGTTCTAAAGGTTACGCCCTCGCTCATCTTCAAATTTTTCTGCTGTAGTTCTGGATTAACTACACCTAGCTTGCCAAATACACGAATTCCCCAGTCAGTTTCACTAATCTCCAATTCGTCAGGAATAAGGTGATCTTCGCTACCAAAAGTTTCGGTATGTACAAGCGTTGGGTGTGCTAAGTCCAGCTCATTTTCCATCACCCGTAACCCAGCACATTGCCACGGTTCGTAAAATTCTTGAATCAGTCGATAGTCTAAATCGTCGGCCTCTTCAATTTCAGGAATATCAATCAGCGGATCTTCTAAACATACCCAAACGTAGCCGTAGCGTTCCTTACAACGATAGGCATTCACACGGTAGTTAGCCGGAATCGTACAGTCTGGCTGAAGCTGAGGCACCTTTACGCACTCTCCTTTGGCACTAAACTCCCAGCCGTGGTAAGGACAGCATATTCTTCCATTATCGACCTTCCCGAGGGAGAGTTTGGCCGTGCGGTGGCAGCAGCGATCGCGCACCGCAGCAGCCTTTCCCTCTCCATCTAGCCAAAGTACGAGCGGTTCTCCTAATAGTTCAAAGGGCTGTGGCCCTTCACTCAATTTCTGAAGAGGAATAACTGGGTACCAAAAACGGCGAAATACGGGCTGCTGAGTAACTAACATAAAATAAGTGTTTTGGAAGCACACTGTACACTGTATACAATGAAAGCAAACGTTGTTTTGTAGCTTCAGTTACTAAAACAATACGACTAAGAGAGAGACGGTTAAGAAAGAATAAATTTACGGGCTGTATAGGCTCTTGCAAAAACACAGGCTGCCGTTAGTATGGCTAATTCCTCTATAGACAACAAGGAGGAAGGCAACAAAATGGTCTGTCGCAACATCGACGAGTACCGAAAAGCCTGAACCGACCGCCGCTGGTGCGGCAAAAATAAAGGCATGTCCATGCCCACCAGATACTAAAAAAAGCCGAAGCTCACTTCGCCGATGGCATGGTGAAGTGAGCTTCGGCAATGGCATGGTGAAGTGAGCTTCGGCGATCGCAATAACTGACACCAAATCAAACAACCGCTCTAGTGGCGTTGCAGCCCGGTGAGCCTCGTTTATGGCGTGCGATCGCAGCGAAAAATACTTGAACACGTTTTCTGACAATCAAGAATTCATCATCCAAATCGTAACGTTTCAAAGGCGAACCGGAAGATAAAAATAGCCGCTAACACCCAGGTGACCACAGGTATTTCGCTCGAGCGTCCGGAAACCATCTTAGTAAAGGGATAGAGAATAAGACCCGCAGATAATCCAGCGGCAATAGAAAAGCCCAACGGAATGAAAAACATCGTCACAAAAGCGGGAATCGCTTCGGTGAAATCGCCCCAGCGAATGCTCACAACGCTAGACATCATCAGTACGCCCACAATCAACAGCGCAGGTGCGGTAGCAAAAGCAGGAACGGCTTCAAAAATAGGCACAAACAACAAGGCAACGATAAACATAATACCAGCGACCACGGCGGTCAACCCTGTGCGCCCTCCTTCTGAGACACCCGCAGCAGACTCTGCAAACGTGGTGACGGTAGAAGTGCCCATAATTGCGCCCGCGACCGTAGCGATCGCATCTGCCGAAAGCGCCTGATTAGCCCGGGGTAAATCTCCATTTTCATCGATATAGCCCGCCTGCGTACCGACACCCATTAGCGTACCGATAGTGTCGAACATATCAACAAACAAAAAGACCAACAGTACGGCTAGAAAATCAATTAGGTTACTGCCGTTGATGCCGCCAAGTCCGACAAATGCTTGACCAAATAGGTTAGAAGGAAATGGCGGAATCGCCATAATGCCAGTAGGCGCTTTGGCAACCCCAAATACCCAACCCAAAATTGCAGTCCCCGCAATGCCCCAGAGCAGCGCACCTTTAATCCGTTTAACAATAAAAAACGTCGAAAGGATAATGCCAAAGGTAGCTAATAGCGTTGCGGGCTCTCGAAAGCTGCCGAACGCCGTTTTAGTAACTTCATTTGCAACAATCAGTCCTGCACCGCCAATAGCTGTATTTCCGCTGAGGCCAATATAGGCTAGGAACATGCCAATCCCAACGGTTGTAGAGGCTTTGATACAAGACGGTATGGCAGTGATGAGGTGACGGCGAATATCGGTAATGGTAAGCGCAATAAAAATCAACCCTTCGATGAGTACGCAGGCTAAGGCAGTTCGCCAATCGATCCCTAAGCCCAATACAACAGAATAGGCAAAGAACGCGTTTGTCCCCATTCCAGGCGCAAGCACAAACGGATATTTGGCATAGAGACCCATCACCAAGGTGCCGATGGCAGTGGAAATGCCTGTGACCACCACTAATTCTCTAAACAGATCGCCTGATTCCTGCAAAAACACCGCATCCGACATAATTAATGGGTGCACCACTAAGATGTAGGCCATCGTCATAAAAGTGGTTAACCCGGCCAGTATTTCTGTTCGAAAATTGGTTCGGTAACGCTCAAAATGAAAGTAGTTAGCCAACGATGCCTGCCATCCAGAATAGGGCGGCGGCAACGGCGGCGGCTGAAGCTCTACATCGGCTTGGTTCATGAAAATTCTCCAAGAAATAGACTGACTGCCTACAATCCAGGGTCACTAAGAGAAGGAAGCTTAGGGCTTGATATGTGACCTGTGGATGTGCACATCTTTTCCTGGACACTGTATACATACAGAGACCCACCAGTTGTGTCAAAAACTACACTTTCTTTTGATCTGCAACACTTAAATGGTCGAATATATCTTGCTGATAATTCGGCCATTTTCTGCCATTGAAATGGTCAATTACCTAGTCATCTATGTCTGGAGACAAGTTCTGAATCTCCCTGACCACTCTGGTTTTGCTTGCCAATAGATGAAGCTGGATAGAGGCGATCGCAAGATCAGCATCCTTTTGTGCAATCGCTTCGTAAACCTGACGATGCTCTAGCTTTATATCTAGCACCGACGGATTTTGTTGCAGCGTCTGAATGCGCAGCAATGCCATCGAGTCAAACAGCTGACCAAGCAGCAGCACTAATCGCTGATTGCCTGAGCTTTCAGCAATCAAATGATGAAACTGGTAGTCTAAGTTCAGCAGCTGTAGCTGCGCTTGCCTCTCGTTAGTTTGTAAATCTTTGGCTTCTGACTGAATGACACATTCTTCCATCGCTTGAATGTCTTGAGGGCTAGCGTGTTTGCAGGCACCAGCCACGGCTAGTTTTTCTAACGCGAGGCGGCAGTCGTACAGCTCTATAGCATCAGTCGCTGAAAGGGTCGCCACTTGCAGCCCTTTAGTGTTCGCGGTTACCAGCCCTTCTCGCTGTAACTGACGTAGCGCCTCTCTCAACGGCGTTCGGCTTACCTTAAACCAATCGGTGAGCTGCGTTTCAATCAAACGACTGCCCGGTAAGAACTTACCTTTCAGAATGCCGTTGCGTAGAGCCGTATAAACCTGCTCAGAAAGAAACTCTCGACGTTGAATGGGCGAGCGTGAAGGAAGGGTCGATGAAGTCACAAAGATTACTCAGTAATGAAAAATGTCAGCATCAGTTAACAGCTTAGCTTGGGAAAAGGTGCATCGAATACACCCGGAGGTACTATTATTCTACTTGTGCATACTGTATACAGAAAAACACTTAATCAATAAGCTGTGTCAAGTAAGCTGTAGCTGAGATGATCTTTAAAGCCTTACTTGGCTACATACCCTATTTGCCCTGATTATTTGCCCCAATTGTAGTGTCTTATGTCGAAGACTCATAACTCTATGAACCGGCAATCTATTGAGGTAAGTACGCTGGCAGCGGCTAGCTTAGTTATAGAGCATACCGTTGCCGCTGGGGACGGACTAGCTTTCCGCTGGTGGCACTCAAAGCTCACGCGCAGAGCCAAGCGCTTTAAGGGCTACATTCGCACGGATCTATGCCCACCGGTAAAGGGCTCCGGGCCTGATCAACCGCTGAAGTGGTATTCGATTGTTCACTTTAATTCGACTGAGCACCTGAATCAATGGGTAAACTCGCGCGATCGCAAAGCCATCATTCAATCTGGCCAAAAAATATTTTCCTCCTACCAATTTATCTCTTTTGCTACGGGTCTCGAAGGCTGGTTCTCTAAACGAACAGGAACAGAACAAGTTGGATTTGGGCCGCCCGCCTGGAAGCAAAATGCAACCGTTATTTTGGCACTTTATCCCACTGTCATGATCCAATCAGCACTGTTCGCCGCACTGGGCTTCATGCAGTCATGGCCTTTGCCGAACACAATGATTGTGAACAACATCATTACCTCTTCTTTGTTAACTTGGGCTGTAATGCCATTCGCTACGAGCCTACTGGGGTTTTGGCTACAACCGACTCCCCAGCCCACCACTTTGAAAACAGAAATCTTAGGACTGGGTGTAGTGTTGTTCGCGTTGGGGCTACTAGTACTTCTATTCAATCAATTTTTGGCTTAGTAAATTCTTAGCTCAGTAAACGCTCCTATGAACAACTTTTACAGTCAGCGGAATGTTGTTCTATCTATTGTCATTATTGGCTTTTTGCTCGGTTGGATTTGGCTAGGATGGCTTTATCCAAACACGAAATTTGTTGCCAATTCATCTGCCGCCGAGTTATCTACAACTAATTCAAACGGCGAGCTAGAACAGATAGAAGTAAAACAAATAGAGCCAGAGGCGATCTCACCCTACCCAATGAAACCCATTCATGTGACCACCACCGCCGATGGAGGTATTGGCTCATTACGTTGGGCAATTGATTGCGCCAACGCAAATCCTGATGATGACTTGATTGACTTGAGCCCAGTGGAAGGCGTGATCGCCCTACAAAGCCCCCTCCCTTCACTCAACAGCAATGTAATGGTAGCGGGCAATGGTATCACCCTCAGCGGTGAGGGCCGCCACCGTGTTCTCCAAATTGACGGCGGAGAGGTTGCCTTGCACGACTTAACGCTGGCGAATGGACTAGCTCAGGGCAAGTCAGGTATCAACGGCAGCGGCGGTAGTGCCGGCATGGGTGGTGGACTGCTGGTCAATCAAGGCACCGTTCGCTTAGTCCGCGTCAACTTCTTAAACAATCAGGCTATCGGTGGCAGCGGTAGTCAACGCCTACAGACCAAAACTCAAATTCAAGACCAAAAGTCCCGGTTTAAAGTAAACCGGGGTGCGGTCAGCGGCATCAACGGCGTGAGTTTAGCAAACCTATCGGACGTCAGCTCGGACGTCAGCTTACCGGACTTTGAAATGGGCAGTGCGAAAGAGAAATTTAAAGTGAATAGAGGGGCGGTTGCCGGTGTCAATGGCATTGGCGCAAACGGCATCGGTAGCATTGTTTTTGGCGGGGGTGGTGGCTTTGGTGGCTTTGCCAATGGCGGCAATGGCGGCAATGGCGGCAACGCAGGGAGCAATGGCGGCAGCGGTGGCAACGGCGGCGACGGCGGCGACGGCGGCGATGGTGGCACCGGTATTTTTGGTAGCTTTGGGCGTTGGGAACAAAACGGGAGCGTGGGTGTGATCGCCTTCGGCGGCGGCGGCGGCTTTGGCGGGTATGGCAACGCGGGAAATGGGGGGAATGGGGGGAATGCGATCGCAGCAGTCGCCAATGGCGGCAATGGCGGCAATGGCGGCAATGGCGGCAATGGCGGCAATGGCGGCTTCGGCGGCGGCGGTGGTGCGGGCGGATTTGGTGGCAATGGCAGTATCACCCAGGCTGGTACGGGTGGCAACGGCGGCTTCGGCGGTGGCGATGGCACGCTTGGTTATGGCGGCGGCGGTGGCGGATTTGGCGGCGGACTATTCGTACGCTCGGGTCACTTAGTTTTGCACCACGTCCGGTTCGAGAACAATGTGGCGTTAACAGCGGTGCCTTCGTCTACACAGACTGCTGATCTGGCTGTTGGTTTGGAAAGGGCAGTCGCGCAGGCGAAGGGTGGCGCCATTTTTATTTTGTCAGATGCATTATCAGATCCGAGTTTAGAGAGTGGAGTTATGTCCTCAAACCTCGCGCTGTCTAGTGTGCGATCCCTAGGTGCGCCCCCAGTGTTTATCCACAATACAGCGGCTGACGCAGTCGGGAAACCAACTGATAACAACGATGTATACGGAAAGATTAAATAGCTCAGAGGCTACGCTCTGCAGGTTTTAATATGTGCTTTGACAGCTGTTGAATAAACTCTTCTGGGTGATCCTGCACTAGATCTGGATTTTGCATGGGGCTAGGGACCCTGGACACTGAGCATTAAACCTACACATTGGCTAGCATTTCACACAAGGATTCATGACTCTTTACATGTGGATTGAGCAGCTAGCTCATACACCTGAAAGTATGTTACCTGTAGAAATATTTCATCTTTCAAAACCACTGTTTAAGCTAGCTTTATGACCGTTGCCCCCTATCAGTCTGACCTATTCAAAAGGTGTAAAGAAATCTATGATTTTTTGTCAGATTGCCAGCACCAGGCAACCTACGATCAACATGCAAAGTTAGCCAATCTCACCATACCCATTAGTTCTATCGAACCGTGGCTAGCGTTGCATGCATTAGAAGACACCTACCCCATCCACTTCTACTATTCAACCGCCCAATACACCCTTTTAGGTTTAGGCATAACCATCGCCCAGCGGGCAGCAGGCCCCAATCGCTTTGAGCGCATGCAACAGTTTGTAGATGTCTGGAAGCGTCGCATCCTGGTATCAAATCAGAACGGGATTACCATCAAACCTTACTTTCTGTGTGGGTTTACCTTTTTTGATCAAGCCGCTGGCTCATTCGACGCGGCCCAGGTATTCGTTCCCCAGTTACAAATTCTTCAGCGCGATGGCCAAACGACCGTCAGCTTAAACTACCTGATTGATGATGCCGTCAATATTACCCGCATTGTCGATGACATCAGACAACAGATTCAAGCCCTAGAAACCATAGCCCAAAAAGCTGCTCGCCATCCAGTTCCCTCCTTCTCCACCACCATCCCCACCCCCAAAGTTGTCAGGGATGTCGGCAATTTTGAACAAATGGTCAGCCATGTACTACCCACACTCCAGGGGTCGGACCTACACAAAGTAGTCCTTGCCGATGCCCTGGATGTCCTATCCGCTAACCCCTTTAATATCCCAGCATCCCTCAAAGCCCTGGGTACCGCCTATAGCGACTGCTACGTCTTTTCCTTGAGCAATGGCCAAGGCCCTGTTTTCATGGGGGCCAGTCCAGAACGGTTACTCAGTATTACCGCATCGGCCCAGGGCATTCAACTCACCACCGATGCCCTGGCCGGTTCTGCCCCCCGAGGCCAAACAGTCAAAGCCGATCAGCTCATAGCTGAACAACTCCTAAACAACTCAAAGGAACGCTATGAACATCAAGTTGTTGTCGAATTTATCGTAGAACAACTGATCCAGCTAGGACTCACCCCAAAATTTGCTGACTCCCCCCAGTTACTACAATTAGCCAACATTCAACATTTACACACCCCTATTCAAGCAGCGTTGCCCCATGGCCTCACCCCCTTACAATTAGTCAAAATTCTACATCCCACCCCGGCAGTGGCAGGTTTACCAAGGCCCATCGCCAGTCAACTGCTCAAGGTAACAGAATCCTTTGATCGAGAGCTCTACGCAGCCCCCATTGGCTGGATTGATGCCAACGGGAATAGTGAATTTGTGGTGGGCATTCGATCGGCCCTAATTGATGGCCGCCAAGCTAGACTATTTGCCGGTGCGGGCATCGTCGCTCAATCGGACCCCCGTAGCGAGCTAGCCGAGGTGAAGCTCAAGCTACAGGCATTGCTAGGTGCTTTGGTGTGAATACATTAGACTATCGCAATACCAACACCCTCTGGACATCGGTCATGGTAGAGACCCTCAGTCGGTTGGGGCTCACCACAGCTGTCGTCTGCCCTGGTTCCAGATCTACCCCCCTCACCGTAGCCCTGGTGCGGCATCCCACCATTGAAACCATCCCTATTTTGGACGAGCGCTCAGCCGCTTTTTTTGCCTTAGGATGCGCTAAACGCTCCCACCAACCTGTGGTACTTGTCTGCACCTCGGGGAGTGCAGGGGCTAATTTCTTACCTGCGGTGATTGAAGCGAAGGAAAGTCATATTCCTTTAATTTTATTCACCGCTGATCGACCACCGGAAATGCGGGCTTGCGCCTCAGGTCAAACCATCGATCAGCAAAAGTTATTGGGTGATTTTGTCAACGGCTATGGTGAGATGGCTATTCCTGAGGTCAAACTCCTGAGCTATGCGCGACAAACCATGGTCCAAACTTGGGTGCAAACCCTATCGCCAACACCAGGGCCGTTTCATCTCAACTGCCCTTTTAGGGACCCCCTGGCTCCTTTAGCTGAGCCCCTAGAACTAGAACTGGACGAAACCAGTTTTTTTGCAGCGGTTTTACCCCCGCTGCTGGGAAAGATGGGTCAACCGTCACTTCCCCAGGACATTTTAGAACGCTGGTCTAGGAATGAACGGGGTATTATCGTTGCCGGACCCGCACAGCCTCAAAATCCAGCCAGCTACTGCAATGCCGTGGCCCAGTTATCTCGTGCCTTAGGCTGGCCAGTCCTGGCTGAAAGCCTCTCTCCCCTACGCAACTACCAATCCCTTAATCCCTATTTGATCAGTACCTACGACAGTTTGTTGCGTCATCCTGCCGATCAACTCATTCCAGACCAGGTGATCCAATTAGGTCCCCTACCCACCAGTAAGGTGTTACGTCAGTGGCTCTACCAATATCAGCCTCTAACTTACCAGGTGACACCCGATGCCCTAAATGTAGATCCGCTCCATGGTAGAACTCGTTGCGTGCATATTTCTGTGGAATCCTTGGGTGAGCTATTTGCTTCAGTAAAGGCTAATACTCACGTTAGCCAGTATTGTCAGACTTGGGTGGATTGCGATCGCACCCTCCAACAAAACATCTCCCACACCCTCCACACCCTCCACACCCCCTTCGAAGGAAAAATCTCCTGGCTCCTCTCCCAATATCTTCCCAAGAATACCCCCTTGATGATCGCCAACAGCATGCCCATCCGCGACATGGAATCCTTCTGGCAGCCCAACGACCAGCAGATCCAACCCTACTTCAGCCGAGGGGCTAACGGCATCGACGGCACCCTATCTACTGCCATGGGCATCGCCCACCATCACAAAAATAGTCTCTTACTCACAGGGGATTTGGCCTTTCTCCACGACACCAATGGCTTACTGAATGCCCGCTACTTAAAGGGAGCACTCACGGTTATCCTAATCAATAACCAGGGTGGCGGCATCTTTGAAATGCTTCCTATTTCAGACTTTGAGCCTCCCTTTGAACAGTACTTTGCCACTTCCCAAACAGTCAATATCGCGGACCTCTGTCATGCCTATGGCGTCCAGCACATTCCCATCAAGACCTGGGAGCAACTGACCAAACAGATTAAAGACCTGGCCCTACCTACTCAACCATGCTTAAGAGTCTTAGAATTTTGTACCGATCGCAAAGCAGATGCCCACTGGCGTCAAACTCAAATTAGGTCCTTAGGCGTTGCAGCCACGTAAAAGTCATCCAGTTACAACAAGAACGTTTTCAGGGGTCTGACTTAGCCAGATAGATACTGTGTTACCAGTCAAAAGGCAAGGGTGCGTGACTAAAGTCTTACTTCAGGAAAGTTTATGCCTCAACCAAATTAAAAGTAAGCGCCCCAAAAGCTTGGCCATTAACTTGCAAAACAATTTTATGTTCCCCAAGGATCAGACGCCTTGTGGTCATCAGTCGCATAGGATGTTTCTTAAAAAGGGTAATGGCCTCACCCTTTTTAAGCTCAAGTTGTTTCAACTTAAAAACTTTTTGTGATTGCTTTTTGCCGTCACTGGCAAAATACATTAAATAATCAACCAACAGCTTTTGCGACCTGTTTGAACACATATCAAAGGAAAATTCAAACGCATCCCCTACCTTGACTTGAGGAGTACTGGTAGAAAAGTTTGTGATCGTAATATCTGGTTTGGTGCCAAATCCTATTAGCGTCAGAGCTTCTTGATGCCCCTGCTTAGTCAGGGTTCGCAGCGCATGTTGGGTAATAAACGCCATTTCTTGCTCTGTTTGATTCTGATCGTTGATCCATTTTTTTAAAGTAGCAATAACCAAAGATGGGTCCACTTTGCTAATATCATTTAGATGATTGGCCACCGATCGAGTCACATAGCGAGTCTTATCACGGTAAAGAATGTCCAAAATAGGCAGAGATCTTTTGTAGTCAATCGTTAGCTTTTGCGCCCAGGGCAGTTTTGGTCGTGTACCTTCACAGGCCCAACGACGCACATGATAATTATCATCAACGGCACAATCTGATAAAAATCCTAATGTTTCATCAGAAAACGTATTTATAAAATAACGAACAGCATCTTCCGCAGAGAATCGTTTAGTGATTTCTTTGAGCGCCTTCAGAGATAAGTCCACATAGTCTGCTCGACACCCATAAAGGGCGACATAGAGAGAATAGGGCGCAAAAATAAAATCCCCAAAATCATCATCTGTTTTGTTGGAATCTAATTCAGGTGGCAGCGACTGCAAAAGTATAACTAGAGCGTCTTGATAGTCATCTGGCAAATGTTTATGCAAGCAGACGGCAATATGGGCAATACGCTCTTTTAACTCCAGTTTGGAAAAGGCTGAAACCACATCCTGATGAAACGTTTGCTGAGCAAAATGCGGATAGACAGCAACAATCAACGTTGTCAAATAGCTGACTTTATCTGAATTAAATAGCTGATCTTTAAGAGAAAAAGAAGATTTTGCTTTCACAATTATAGTGTCTCCCAATACCCGAGTATCCTATCACCCTGATCATTCGAAAGACGAGGAGCACTATATTCTTCGGAGTATTAGCACTTCACCCTGAGTAGGGTCTTACGCTAACTGTCGTTGAATGAGTTCAGCAAAAACTCCTGGCTGCTTAGCCAGCTCATCAAAACTACCCACCTGCACTACACGACCCGCCTTAATCACATAAATCCGATCCGCATTCCGAATCGTACTTAACCGATGAGCCACCACCACCCGGGTAACATTCAGCCGATCCAGACTTTCACTCACAATTGCCTGGGTCTTATTATCCAACGCACTGGTCGCCTCATCCAACAATAACAGCTTTGGATTCAGCGCTAATGCCCGCGCAATAATCAACCGCTGTCGCTGGCCCCCAGACAGATTGCCCCCACCTTCACTCACCACCGTATGCAACTGCATCGGAAAATTACGCACATCCTCTGCAAACCCAGCCATCTCAGCCGCTCGCCAAGCGTCATCCTGGGTGATCAACGCTCCACCCGAAATATTCTCAAAAATTGACCCCGAGCTGATGTGGCCATTCTGCAATACCACCCCCAGCTGCCGACGCAATGCGGTCAAGTTCAAACCAGACATGTCCCGCCCATCAAAGTACACAGTGCCTGACTGGGGCTTTTCAAAACCCAATAGCAGCCTTAACACTGTCGACTTCCCCGACCCAGAGGGGCCCACCAGAGCAATAAACTCCCCAGGTTTGGCCTCTACTTTGACATCGTTGAGAATCAGCGGCCCGTCATCCCGGTAGCGGAAGGTCACATGATCCATACAAAAAGCTCCTGATAGCTGGCCTGGATCATTTTTTGCTGTAGTTACCTCAGGGGATGCTGCCAGAATGGGTTGAGACCTCATCCACAATGGAATCACATCCATCACATCGATCATTGTCAAACTGAGGCTGGTAATGCCGCTAATAAAGATGGTGAAGGCCGCATTAAACGCCAGAAATCTACCGGTGGATAGTTCAAACGGGCCCACCAGGGTACTGGCAATCCAAAACAAAGCAATGGTGGTAATGGTGGGAATCACCGAATTAAACACATTGACCGAATCTTCTAGCTGTTGGGTGCTTAGCTCGATCTCCAACAATCGACGATATTTATTACCCCACTGGGCAAAGGCCCGCGACTCCGCCCCAGCAATCCGCAGCTTGGACACCCCATTGATCAGCTGCACCATCAGGCCATAGAGTTCTCCGCGGATCTCCAGCATGGGTCGCTGCTTTTTCAGCAAAATTGCCCCGGAGCTAACGGTGACCACCATAATTAACAACGCCACCGCCATCGCCAGGGCCGCTAGCTTGGCACTGTAATAGAACAACAGCCCCAGATTCAACAGAGCAAACGTCCCCGACAAAATTGCATCCAGGGCCGAACCACTGAGCAATTGCCGAATCGACGTAATGCTCGACACCCGCGATAACAAATCCCCCGTGGCATAGTCCCTAAAAAACGATGTTTGCAGCTTTAGTAACCGGTCCCACACCGCCGCCTGCAGTGCCACATCAGACCCCGTCTCCAGGCGCATGGTGGTAATTGCCTGCACCAACTGAAAGCTGGCACGACCAATAGCCACCGCCACCAGGGCCAGACCAATTTGCAACAACAGCCCCGTACTACCAAAGGGAATGGCGTCATCCACCAACACCGCCGTCATCTGGGGCAGCACCATGCCTAACAGGGTGACTACCACTCCGGCCAGCCCCACCACCGTCAAATCCCGTTGCCGCCCTTGAAAGGCAAACTTCAACAAGTCCCATGCCGTCAGGTGCCCCTCGGGTAAAGGTCGGTAGAACATAAACGCCACCGGCTCCACCGTTCTCGCCACTGCTTCATTCACCGCTACCCGCCGACCATTGGCCTCCAACAGCTCATAATGGGTCTGCCGTACCGGTATTAATGCCACCGGACGATGTCCATCCTGGGTATAGGCCACTAGTGGTCCAGCATCCTGTCGCCACCAGCGCCCCCGCAACAATACCTGCCGCAATCGCAGTTGGGAGGACCTGGCAATCGCTTCCAAGGGTTCCTTCACCTGCTGGGCCTGCTCAGACTCCGCCGGTGGTTCAATCTTCACCCCCAAGGCATGGCCCACGGCTCCCGCCATCCGCAACAGCGGCGTTTCAGCTAGCAAATAATCTCCTGAACTGGGTTGCAATACGGAAACCAAACCCTGTAGGGTCGTTTGGGTCACCTCCTGGTTTAGCTGTTGCCGAGCCGTAAACTGTTGTTCACCCCGCTGGCGATCGGTTTCCCACCCCTCGTTGATAATCTCCAGGGAATACTGGTGAAACAGGTTTAACCCCTGCATAAATTCCCTGTAGGAACTCTTTGAACAGAGTTTTTCAGCCGATACCACATCTAACTCTACCGGTTGATCCTGGGTCTGCAGCCAAGTTGTCCGAGAAATGGGAAATAGGGGAGAAGATGGCTCTAGCACAAACTTCTCTCCATCTAGCCAATAGACTTTGTTTGATGTGGGTCTGACCCACATCATCGTCGCCTTAGGGCTATACCCCTCAGCTGGTCCAAGCTTCATGGGTCCAACAACATCCGAGGCTTCCGCAATGGATCGGCCAGGAAAGCCCTTCACCTGGGTTAGTCCCCCCACCCATCGCTCCACCTGTCTGAGTAAGGGTATGGTCACATGGCCACAAATACCCCCATCCCCATTGGCATCCGCATCCTTCGCAATCGGCTCGATCTCAGTGGCCTCAAACGCCACCGCCACCAATGCCAAGTCGCAGGACCTGGACTCAGTGCCCACCATCAGATCGCCCACATCTACGGTCCACAGGTAGCGGCGTTCACCGATGGGTTCTCCATTTTTCCAGCCCACGGCAAATATGCCGAGGCGACCAGACTTCACCCGCCACAGGGCAGAAGCTACCAGGGGAAAGACATCGTTACTGTTGATGGAATGAATACCAGAGGTAACAGAGGGGCTTTGGGAATTTGCAAGAACCATGGACTTTAATAAGGTGTCTATGTTGAATTCCCTCCCAGGAGAGGGGACTAATTAGAATGGGGACTAATTTAGAATAAAGGGAAAGGTTGGAATAGTTAGTGCTGGCGGCTGACCCACCCCGCAGCCCCTCCCAGGAGGGGAGAAAGTATTCGTTTACGCCTTAAGTACTGCATTGAATAGATCCTGAAGTTTGAGTAAATCATTGTCCAGAAAGGTGATTGAACACCCACAAAAACCTCACTTCTAAAGCATTAAACTCAAGCTAAGCTAAGGCTAATGCCGTTCCCGAACTGCGAATCAAATCCCCATAGTGGCCCTCTTCTTGCCAAAGCTGATCATGGTTCCCCCGTTGCACCACCTTTCCCCGCTCCAACACAATAATCTCATCCGCATCTCGAATGGTGCTTAATCGGTGAGCCACAATAATGCAGGTACATCCCCGCCGTCGTAGATTTTGATCAATAATCTTCTCGGTTTCCGTATCCAGGGCGCTGGTCGCTTCATCCATAATCAAAATCGATGGATTACCCACTAACGCCCGGGCAATTTCCAACCGCTGACGCTGCCCACCACTGAGGTTCTGTCCCCCTTCTAACAGGGTGGCATCATAGCCATAGGGCATGGCCAAAATGGCATCTTCAATCGCCGCATCCCGACAGGCCTGTTTCAAATCCTGGTCAGATACGGTATTGTCCCACAGGGTGAGATTATCTCGCACACTACCGGCAAACAACAGAATGTCCTGCTCCACCATGGCAATGGAGTTAGTCAATGTGGCCTGGGAAATCTCCTGTCTTGGTTTACCGTCAAAACATACATCCCCACTTCTGGGCTGATACAGACCCGCAATTACCCGAGCCAGAGTGGATTTACCTGAGCCGCTACCGCCGACCAAGGCGATGCGCTGCCCCGGTTTGATGGTGAGGTTAAAGTCATCAATCAATGGCGCATCTAAGGGACTGTAGCCAAAGGAAAGATGACGAATCTCCATCGCCCCGGAAAGACGATGGTTGCGGGCCGCTTCCTCTTCATCCGATACGTTGTGTTTGCAATGATGGCAGAAGGCTAAGTCTGTTTCATTTTCCAAGACATCATCCAATCGGTCGAGGTTGCCCTGCAGCGTTTGCAACGTACCGGCAAATTGCACCAACGCATTCACGGGGCCTTGAAAACTGTACATCAATAACTGAAACGCCACCAGCATCCCAATGGTGAGTTCTCCACGGATAATGCGTAGGCCGCCAATGATCAGGAGAGATAGGGCAGCCAGGGTGGATAAGAGGGACGGTAGCAGGCCGATCACCCGGTTGGCCAGTCCTAAGCTTTGCTGAGCATTGACCGCTTTGGTTTGGTACCCCGCCCAGCGAGCAAAAAAGTCGGATTCTAGGCCACCGGCCTTGAGGGTTTCCATCCCTTGCAATCCGGCCACGGCGATCCCTGAGGCTTTACCGTATTCCTGCACCAGTCGTAGGTTGGCATCCTTGCGCTGGCGGGACACCCATTGCAAGACGCCGACGTTGATGATGGCAAAGGAAATGACGATTAGGGTGAGGGGGATGTCGTATTGAAGCATTGCGATCGCATAAAACACGATCATCACCGCACTAATAATCGTCGTTGTCAGCCGACCCGACAGCACACTAGCCACGCTGTCATTTAAGCTAATGCGCCCACTAATCTCCCCCGCAAACCGCTGGGCATAAAACCCCACCGGCAGCTGTAGCACATGCCACACAAACCGGCTGGCCATGCCCACCGCCAACTTAATCTTCAGCGCCCGCAAAAAGCGCAGTTGTAGCATGGTCAAAATGCCCTGCACCAGAACGATCAGGGCGATGCCCAACAGCACATAGGGCAGCCAGTCCAGTCGCTTGGCCAACAGAATATTATCAATATAAATGCGGCTAAATGCGGGCAGGGCCAGGCTGGGCAGCACCAACAAAAAGCCCGCCAGGGTGCAATACAGCAACGCCCCCAAGGACCCCGACAGTCGCCGCACCAGGGAACCGACCACATTCGGTTTAACACCCCCCCGTTCAAACGTATCCGTCGGCGAAAACGTCAGGGCAATGCCCGTGTAGCCCTGATCAAATTCTTCACGGGTAACCCGGCGTGGCCCCGTGGCTGGGTCATTGAGGCGTACATGCTTCGCCTCAAACCCATCCACCACCAAAAAGTGATTGAAATGCCAGAATACGATAAACGGCGGCTTCAGCTGTTCTAAGCTATCCAAACTTTTCTTAAAACCCTTGGCCTCTAAACCATAGGTGCGGGCCGCCTTGAGCACATTTGCCGCCGTCACCCCATCCCGCGACACCCCACAGGCATGACGCAGCTCCGCCAAAGGCACGTACCTGCCGTAGTAGCCCAACACCATACTCAGAGCAGCGGCTCCACATTCCACCGCCTCCATTTGCAAGACCGTTGGCGAATTAACCCGACCTGCCATCCAAGTATTCCTCTGCAACGAACCGCCTAAAGCTAGTTTTAATGACTTCACCCCAAAAAAAGGCACTTTGTCCTAGCATCTAAACAATTCATTAGAAAGCGTTGAGAAGGCAACACTTCTTAACTTGATGACTGCGCTCAGCCAAAACCACCGGTAGCTGAGCGCGGTCGAAGCTACTCACCCTGATCCATAGTCATAAAGCTGAAAAGTTTATACAGAATCCGCGCGCTCACATTACCGTCCCATTCATGGTTGCCTGTTTCGCAAATGTCGCAACCAATAATGTGGCGACCGCTGCGCACCACCTCACGCCATAGACAGTAGGCTTCCTCCAGATCTAACCCCCCCGGCACCGGAGTGCCCGTATGGGGACACAGCTTGGGATCTAACCCATCCACATCACAGCTGATATATACATGCTGAGGCAAGTTATCCACAATGTCCTGGCACTGCTGCTGCCAACTTAGCCCCGCATAGGTAGCCTGCCTCATCTGAGTGTCCAGATAGGTCACAATTCGCCCCCCAGACTGTTTGATCAATGCCATTTCTCTATGGGAAATATCCCGGATGCCCACCTGCACCAGTTTTGATACTTGGGGCAGCTGGATGGCATTAAACATAATAGACGCATGGGATTCCTGAAACCCTTCATAGGCACAGCGCAGATCGCCATGGGCATCCAGGTGCAAAATACCAAAACTGAGATATTCCTTAGACAAGGCCTCTAGAGCCCCCAAAGGCACACTGTGATCACCGCCGATGATGATGATCTTTTTTTTCTGTTTTAAAGCGGTCTGGGTTTGTCCACTGACCCAGCGACTCATGGCCCGACATCCCTGGTTCACCCGGTCTAGGGTAGCAGCTAGGTCTGGGTTATCCTCGGGGGTGATGCCTTGCTCGGCTTCGCGGATAATTGCGATCGCATCCTGTCTCAACCGCCGATTCTTTGCCAACAACCACTTTGGAATGGGCAGCATATAGATCCCCTGCCGCCACGCCTCCGGATTATCAAAGTCATAAAAATCCAACTGGGGCGATGCCCGCAAAATAGCGGCTGGCCCTTGACTCGTACCGTCCTGGTAAGACGTGGTCACATCCCAAGGTACCCCAATCACTACCGTACTGGCATGAGCATAGTCATGGGGAAACCCGTATAGATTCCCATTGACGGCCCCCACCCCACCCGGATCAAAGCTGGCAATTTCGGTTAAAACATTCAACTCCTGATCAGGCATGTCCTGATCAGAAGGATTATATTCAGACTGAAACTGCTGGTACATCCTAGTCTCCAAGCATGGTTTGGATAAACGTCGGTAAACAAAACGCCGCCCCATGAATATCGGTGTTGTAATATTCCAGGTCAAAGGCCTGGGCGATTTGCTGAGATCGCTGCCGATCGAGATCTGCCACCGGATGTTTGCCCCCCTTAGTACAGTAAGTAAAACTCCACATGCCCGTGGGATAGGTGGGAATAAAGGCTAGGTAGCAAAAGACACTATCAGGATTAAAAATCTCCTTTAAGCAATGATTTAACTCCACAAAGGCCTTTTGATTAAAATGGGGTGACTCGCTCTGGGCCGTCATTACTCCACCGGGTCGCAGACACCGATATACATCTCGATAAAAATCCTTAGAGAACAGACCTTCAGCGGGTCCTACCGGATCAGAGGAGTCAATCACAATCATGTCAAAACTGTCATCTGCCGATTCCTTGACGTACTTAATCCCGTCATCAATAATCAACGTCAGTTTAGGATGATCAAAGGCCGACGATAAACTGGGTAAAAACTCCTTAGATGCCCTCACCACAGCCTCATCGATTTCCACCATGGTAACACTCTCCACCTGGTCATGGCGCAAAATCTCGCGAATACTACCCCCATCACCCCCGCCGATGACCAAAACATTTTTCACATCGGGCTCGATCACCATGGGCACATGGACAATCATTTCATGGTAGGCCTTCTCATCCTTTTCGCTGCACATGACCATCTTGTCAACGGCCAATAGCTTGCCATACTGAAACGTGTCAAACACCTCAACGGTCTGATAAGGAGATTTCTCGCGAAAGAGACAATCCCCCTTGTGGCGAATTGACAGGGCCATGTTTTCATTGCGGTCTGTAAACCAAACGCTGCGACTATATTTAGGCACCACCAGCTGCTGCGTGGCCTCGTTTCGCAGTTCCCCCAGTTCTATGCTAGCTTTTTCTAATAGGTCCAGCTGACCTCGGTTAATCTCCACCGCCGACCCATGTTCTGCCTCAAAAGCTTGCTTCAGAATTTTGTAAGAAGTCCACGGATTGACCGAATCACCGCAGGTAAATAAATCTACGGCGGCATAGCGATATTCTGGCCAGGTATGAATGGCCAGGTGACTTTCCTGAATCACCACTACCCCAGACACCCCAAAGGGTGAAAAATGGTGAAATACAGAACTAATGATCGTCGCCCCGGCCTCCTTGGCCGCTCCGACCATACTGGACTCAATACAGGGAACATCATTGAGGATTTCTGAGGAGCAACCGTGGAATTCGACTAAGATATGGCGGCCAAGAGATTTCATGAGTGTATAGACCCGATACAACCTATCCTGAAAAGTTAAAAGTTACCCTCAGAAAAAATGAACAGTCTCCATGGAGTTCATAAACTGGCATAGTGCCCATAACAAACCAGGTGATAGAAAAATACCAATTCTAAGACTGTTCCAGTAACTTAGCTGAATGAATGCCGTTGCTGATTTGGAGAATGATTTGATTTAACAGGAACGCCCTATATCGGCATGTCAAAGATGGAATCATAGTTCGGATCAGCAATGCCCAATCAGTTTATAACTAAATGGATAAAGTTAAACAAGGCTCCCTGCTACAACGCCATCAAATGTCCTCGCCATCAATGGACCAGCTTTTATTTTGAGCCAAGAGTTGGGCTGCCTGGTTTATGGGTAGCGGTTTAGCAAAGAAATATCCCTGGGCATATTGACAGTGCAACTGTTTCAGGAGTTGGGCTTGGGCTTGGGTTTCCACCCCTTCCGCAATCATATCCAGCTGGAGACGATGGCCCAGGGAAACGATGGTGCCAACAATATCTGCATTTTCACTATTGCTTTCCATGCGATCAACAAATGACTTATCAATTTTAAGGGAGTCGATGGGCAGCCGATGGAGGTAGCTGAGGGATGAGTAGCCCGTACCAAAGTCGTCAAGACTAATGTGTAGCCCTTTGTTCTTGAGCTTTAGTAGCTGTTGAATAGCCGTTTCTACATTCTCCATGGCCACACTTTCAGTCAGTTCCAGTTTGAGGCCACGGGGATCAATTTGGTGCTTTTGAACAATGGTGGCAATGGTCGTTGCTAGATCCTGCTGAACAAATTGCCGACTGGAGAGATTCACACCGATAAATAGGGGATCAACCCTGGGGAAAAGCTGTTGCCACTGACGAATTTGACGGCAGGCCTCATCTAGAATCCAATTGCCCATGGTCAAAATCATGCCGGTGTCTTCGGCAATACCAATAAAGTCATTGGGGGGCACAATACCCCGCTCCGGGTGTTGCCAGCGAATCAGGGCTTCAAACCCAGCAATCTGCCCCGAGTTTAAATGCACTATCGGCTGATAGTACAGCTGAAATTGCTTGTCCTCACCAGCATGGCGCAGCTCCATTTCCAGCTGGAACTGGAACACCGAACGGGTACGCATTTCTGGGTTGAAAACTTCATGGCGGTCCCGTCCTTGATGTTTAGCTTTACCAAGGGCACGGTGGGCATCCTGCAAGAGCTCGTTGGCAAAATACCCCTGCCCCTTGCGATGGAGGGCAATGCCGATGCTAATGGTGGTACTGACTGACTGACCATCGATCTGAATCGAACTCATCAGATTTTTTTGTAGCTGATCGGTGATGTCGACCACTTCTTGAGTATGGGCCACCGATGGCAAAATCACCGCAAACAGATCGCCGCCAATTCTGGCCGCTTCCGCCTTGGGCATATACTGGACAATACGCTCGGCGACGATCTGCAGGAGTCGATCGGCTACCGCCACCCCCAAACTTTCGTTCACCGATTTAAATAAGTCTAGATCGATCAGGAGTAGCGCCACCATCGGCTCTGGATCATACCGTCGTCGCAGATGGTGCTGCAGTCGCTTCAGGCTGGATACCCGATTGGGTAAACTCGTCAGCGGATCGTAGAAAGTGCGATAGAAAACCTGATAGGCAATGGTACTGCTGACGACGATGGCAAAGCCTAAAGCCGCTGGGACAAAGGGAATCCATCCCCCATAGGAAAACAGGATCCAGCCCGTGCTGATCAGGATCAATAATGCGATCGCACTGCTGATCGTTAGCAATACAAACCGCTGAATATGCCAAGCTAAAGTCCCCCCGATGAAGCACCAAGCCCCAATCCAGAGAATTTCCTGCCATTGGGACCAGCTCCAAATCAGGGCATAATCCCCCGCCACAACCGCCAAAATTTGGCTCACGGTGTGGGCATGCAAGATTACTCCAGGTGTGGTTGCTTCCGACCCGTTTTGGGCATTGAGGGGGGTAAAAAAGGTGTCCTTAATACTCGGAGCGACGGTGCCCACCAAGACCACCTTGTCCTTAAACCAATCGGGGTCAACCTGGTCGTTTAAAACCTCCGTTAGGGAGACTTGTCGAATCGCTTCATGTTTTGTTTGATATTGCAACATCACCTGATAGCCACCCATATCTCCATTTTGATACCCCCCCGTGTCCGAATCCAATGGGGGAAACAAAGTACCGGCAATGGTCAGACCTTCCAGATTTTTCTCAAAGATATCTGGGCCATAGCGCTCCTTCAGCACATGGAGACTTAAGCGCAAACCCAGGGCATAGAAATCATCGGGGGCAATCGAGGCAAACATAAAGTTACGGCGGATCACCCCATCCGTATCTGCCACAAAGTCGGCAAACCCCGTGCGGTCTGGATCCATGCCCTGGGGAGGGTCACTGCTGCGAGCTGGATCCAGACCCACATCGTACACACCATAGACGTTCTCCATCGCCAGCTGTTGGGTTAAACGCTCACGACCAGGGGGATGGTCAATATCTCGATAAATGTCCAGGCCAATGGCGGCAGGTTGATAGGTTTGTAAACGCTCTAGCAGTTCAGCCACCGTATTATCACTGAGGGGCCAATGGTTATAGTGACGAATATCAGCCTCAGTGATCCCCACCACCACCACCTCAGGTAACCCTGCGTCGGTGGCATAGTAACGCACTTGACTATCAAATGTTTTAAGTTCTATCCCTTCTAATCCCCCGAACTGGCGAATGCCAATGACCATGAGGGCTACACCGAGGGCAATCAATATGTAACCATATTGCTGCAACTGCCGCCATAGCAACAGCTGAGCAGAACGTAGATCACGACGGTAAAAGCTACCAAAGTGCAATGTGGCCCCCTAAAAGTAGGTAGTCGGATGATTAAAAGATGACAACTGTAACGATTGCCCGGATGATAGATACGTCTACCAAGGATTCCCAATCATCGTGAAACCGGACCAATAGGCCGGATGACTAAAGTCCCAACTACCACTGGCATCCAATCCGGGAAGATGGCCAATGATGCGATCCCCGTCACCATAGACCGTGCCGTTCCTAATACCCACATGACCTTGGAGCATCGCCAATTGGGCCTGACGCAGGGCAGCGCTGCGCCCTAAAGTCTGCTCCATCGCTCGATAAAACTCTGACATTAACCCCAGGGTACCCTCATCACTAATGGACCAAAGACTGGCCAGGGCTGTTTTCACCCCAACATTAAGAGCTAATCCGGCGAACCCAAATTCGGCCTCATGATCGCCCAGGGCCGTGGCACAGGCACTCAAAATCAAAAAGTCAATCGCATCCAGCGGTAGCTCCTGAAGTTGACTAAGATTAACGGTTTGATCCCAGAACTGCACATAGGAAGCCTCTAAATTACCCGGCTGAAATAGGGCATGGGTGGCCAAATGTACCGTAGTAAAATCGCTCCCTTCTAAACGCTGGGTTAGGGCTTCGAGGGTAAATTCATGATTTAGATAATATTCATCATTTTGTCGTTGACTAGCCAATGCCAGCTCCAAGGGTACGGCTTCTAAATCGGCCTGGTGTTCAAAGTCAGTAATGCCCATGGCCAGGGTAGCTCCAGGGGCATGGGCTCCAACCTCAGCTGCATAGCCCGCCCCAATGACGATGCCTGAGGTAGGCTCTAGGGACGTCAACCCAGCACTAGGCAACAGTCCAATGCTGTAGTCTTCAATCAAAAAGCGTTGCCCATCATGGAGCGCGGCCATGGGAATGGAACGCAGCCCCCGGTCTAGAATGAAGCCAATATGGTCGATATTAGCCGCTGTCAAATCGTCCACCATGGGTCCCACAAACCAATCAAATAGCTGCTGCGCTGCGGGCAAATATTGGGCGGGGCGCAAGACAGGGTTGGTAATAGTCTGCTGAAATGTGTCCATCACAGTCTGCACCTCTGCCGCTGTGACTGGAACAGGGCGATATATCGGAGATCCCTCACTCCCCACAAGCACCAGCTCAATGTGGTCCTCTTTGAGCCGGATATACATCAGGGCAGGGGTAATATTCTGGGTATAGCTAACCTGGGCTAGATTTTGCTGGATTTCCTGTAAAGAGGGAGCTGTGGGTATCGGTAGATTGAGGGCTTGGGCAAACTCAGAGGTGAATGCTGTCTCGATCTGGACCCAGATTAACTCGTCATGACTGATGACCCGGTCCTGCAACACCTCAGGGCCACTGTTTTTGTCATCTGTGCCCGGGGTGTTCCTCTGGAGAATTTCGATGTCAGATGAATTTGGCTGCTCTAGCGATGTAGGTATGACCTCGGGAGGACCTGTAAGATCGGGCTGGGGGACAGGGGGGGCCACCGGAAGCTGGGGTGTGGGCGGTAGCGAGACAGGGGGTGAGACGGGGGGTGGCTCAAATAAATTCTTGAGTTCAATAGTATCCAAACTAATTGCTTGGGTAATAGTTTGAGGGGCGTTCAAGGTATCTACTCCAGTGGAAATGCTGCCCACCGTCCCCTGTGCCTCACTATTTCCTAGGGAAAAAGGAACCGTTGGATCACTGCTGTAGTTTAAACGAATGGTGCCACCGTCTGTGGTTAATAAACTGACCGGAATAGTCCTATTAGCAATGGTGTCGACCACCCGAATGGATTGTTGCGTCACTATTTCAATATTCCCCCCTTGTCCTGTTCCCGTTGCATTGGCGGAGTCGATCACAATATCTTCAGCGGCACTAAGCTGAATAGTTCCTCCTCGGGTCCCTGCCATGTCGGGGCTAATAGCGGTGGCGGTAATGGCATCGGTTAAGATTGTTCCCTGGGTTGCCTGTAGGGAGAGAGTGCCACCGTGCCCCATATTGCTACTATCAGCTGTAGTATCGACAGCAATTGAGCCAATGGTGAGATTTCCGAGCTGACTGCTTAGGGATACATTACCTGCCGTGCCGGAGTTATTGGTGCTTGCCCTGGCCGATGTGGTGATATCCCCTGTGGTGATATGGCCCATGGCGCTAAGATTAATGTCTCCCCCAGATCCCGTATTATTACTGCCGCCGGAGGTCAGGGTACTCAGTCTCCCCGTCGTAATGTTCCCTAATGGGGTAAGGAGAGTAATGGCCCCGGCCTCCCCTGTATTACTGAGGGCATTGGTGGCCGTATCAACGGCGCCAATGGTAATGGTATCCATGGCTGACAGAACAATATTGCCGCCGTTTCCATGGTTGTTCAGACTGGCTCCCGCTGTACTGGTCAAATCACCCCCGTTTATACTGCCTTGGGTGGCCGTCAGCCGAATCTCTCCAGCACTCTCAGAATTATCAATGGTGGCGAAGGCACTGGTGCTGATATCCCCAACGGTAATCTCAGCACCAGTGATGTAAATATCTTGTTCTGGGGCCTCCAAGCGATCACCTGGGGCCATGGTAAAACGACCCTGACCATCACCATCCGCATCCGCTAAAAAACTAATACTGATGGTCTCCTGGGCAAAGGTTAAGGCCCCGTCACTAAGGGGCTTGATCGTAATATCATTGTCAGCCTGTAGGATTAAATGGGTATTGCCAAGAATGGAGGATTCTAGGGTATCTTCGTATAGAATTTGGGGTTCGCTAGTATCTGCACTGCCCGGATCGCTACCTGCTCGGATTTCGATATTTTCCGGGTCTAGGAGCAGGGTGCCTGGGGTGCCTTGCGATCGCAAATCCACCTGGCCCCCAAAGTAAAGCTGCTCCTTGCCTGAGATTTCAACACTCCCTCCAGCCAGCAACCCTTGGGCACTAATAGTCCCCCTAAACTGGGTATGCCCATCTGACCAAACCACCACCTGTCCGCCCCGCTCTCCATCCGCGACCAGAGCGGTGTCTACATCAACAAATGTGGACTGGGCGGTGGGAAGAAAGCCGCTACCCTGGTAATCCCCACCGATTAAAATACGTCCACCGTCCGCCGCCTGAATCGTCGCGGCCATGGTGGCAACGTGGTCACCTAAAATTTGAATCCGGTTGAGCTGACTGGTCGGCTGGCCCATGGTGGTCAACTCCCCCCCCACGAGGGCTGTACCCCAGGGAAGTTCCTCTAGGGTAGACAGAAGAGACCCTGTCAGTCTAAGGCTGCCATCCTCAGCCAGCTCAATGGCAGAGGCATGTTCTGTCTCCTCAGAGGTCAACCACGGAGGCAGGGTTTGCCTCGGTCCTGTTTGCCCCGGCCCTGTTTGCCTGAGCGGGACTGGACCAAACTGTAATCCGTCCGCCACCAAAACCTCCCCATGGCTACCGACGGCGGCTATGTTAATTGCTCCACCCCTCAGTGTGCCAACATTAACCACTGTATGGCCAATCAATGACAAAGAATGATCGGCCCCTACCTTCAGATCGCCTAGGTTAACAATAGTAGCTGGGTCGTCAGGGGCGAAATGCAGTTGTAGAATAGGCCCTTGTATCCCCTCCGGGTGGCCTACCAAAGCAAAATTGCCCTGGATAAAGTCCAGTCGATTCGCCGTTAAAACGGTAAAGTCACCGGCCAAATTTATTGATGACTCAGGGCCAAACAGCACTCCTGCCGGATTGATTAAATATAAACTAGCTGGACCACCGCTCACCTCAATCATCCCATTGATATGGGATGGGACACCATTAATGATCCGCCCCAAAACAGAATCCACACCAGGTGTGACATGAAACTCTGCCGTTTGACCACGCCCTAGATCAAATTTCTCAAAACTATGAAATAAGAGGGAGGCATCATCTGAAAGGGTACCTCCAACCACCCGGTAATCACTGTTAACCTGATTATCGAGTTGAATAACTTGAGTTTGGATAGAATCTTGGGCTGAAACAACTTGACCATAAGCCCGTGGATTATATACCAACCCCAGGCCCAGGGTGGTTATCCCAACAGCAAATATTGTTTGAATTGTTTGAACGCGACTACGCCATAACACCTGAAACCTGTCCATAACCATTGCTACTGCTCCGATAATTGATCGAGCGACGTTGCTGACTATCGAAATGATGTCATGAGGAAAATTTAACCTAAGGCCATTTCCCTGAGATCGGCTCATCTCCTAAATCGGCAACAGATACGAAGCTAGGACAGGTCTAACTATCAACTCATCAGCGGCGAACCTTTACGGCGTTGCACCCAATGTTGTGGATGACGTAACGTTCACTGAGTCTGCATCCACCGATAGAGGAACAATTTGATCGAGTCTAGCCGATGCCATTAAAGTTTGCCACTGGGTTAATACAGCTTGATTTTGGGGTTGTTGTTGTAGCTGATTCAGCAACAAGCCTAAATGGTCGTACCACAGCCCCCCATCCCCTAGGGCAGATGATTCTACTCGATCAACCCATCCTTCCACTGAAATATTTTCTGAGCGGTTGTTGGGATTACAAATAATGGATGCAGCCCAACGATAGCGCTGATCCACTTCTAACTTAGGTGCACCGACCATGGTGCCTAGATCTAATCCGACGAGGTTAGCAGCTGGTTCTACGGTCAAGCTGGTTTGATAAATAATCTCATCTTGGACATTAAACAGATAAAACTCTAGCTGTTTTGCACTCGCCACCTCGGGCACGCTCAACCAAAGTGTGGGCTCAGCCACGGCGGTTGCCCCCAAATTACTTTCGGGAATGATGGCCACCAGCGGCGCTGAATTTTGAGCACAGGCAGATGTGGGTAGTCGGGAAGCACCGCTAATCCGTCTACCCGGCAATCCTTGGCGTACTAGATCTTCTTCTGCCGCTTGAATGGATGGAGAAAAACACAAGACTCCTAGCACCATGGCTAGCCCTAGCGTAGCGAGTCGAGCCCACTGTTTGGAGACAGATAGAGGAGTTAATGGAGCTACAACGTTAGTGGGTGTCATATGGAGTCGTAAATCTGATGTCGTACTGTTTAATGGCATATACCTCTATGCCTTCTATGAGACTTTAGGCCTAGAGAGTCTCTGATGGGAGACATACTGCCCAATACATCCTTTAGAAATGCATCTTTTAGAATCGAATGCAAATAGTAAAGAATACATTTACATTCTATTTGGCAGGGAAAATTTAGTTATCCCATACAAGCCTCTCTCTCCCTTTTCTAAGGCATGGAAGCCCTTGAACAAAACCGTGGTTGTACTTACCTAATTATGTATTTTATGTAAAAATGCGCATATCTATTTAGACAAAAGTAGAAAGAGTGATGATGGGGAACAGCCCTCCCACCCTATGCTGGAGCCTTATCCCTCCAGAGGATAAAACAAAATCTAATTACTAGAATAAAGTGATTTTTGCTGATGATATCTTAAGAAATTGCTATGAACAATGTTCGCCATTTGGCGTAGTTAGAAGGCATGAAAAACGAGTAAGATCGTTGTATTTACTTATTTTTCACGTTAGTTGTGATTGATTTAATTTCGTAGATGACACAACTATTTTATTACATTGGAATACTTGGGTATGCCAGCGAAATTTCACCAGCGACATTTCAAATATATAGGCTTAGAGTTTCTAGACCTTAAATAGACCTTAAATAGTAGGTGTAGATAACGGCGTGGATAACGGGCATTGCTCTTGCCCCAGAATTTATACAGTTTTAGACAGTTATCAGCTATAAATTTCTGTAAAAAAACCGCCCTAGACTCATATCTAAGGCGGCCTGTGGGATTAAATGGTTGATCTCAATGGGTTGTTATCGTCCCTGTTTTCAATTGATATGTTGTTTCCTAGCATTGTAGGAAATCTTTTTCCCATCAGCAGAGCTGTGTTCACTCCTAGATATGTGCGCTATATAGTCGATCAGTGCTTGATTTACCAACTGCTCGTCATACTCTTTTGATGCTGATTGTAAAGGCTGTTGATTGGACTGAAACGTTTTACTGATGGCTAAGAAAATGCCAATAACAATGAATAGGGGTAAAAAAGGCATGGAGGTACCCTCATAAAATCAGTAGATGCATTGATGAAAGGGAACATGCACCCCACTGTACCTCTGTAAAATTACCGTGGAGATGATTTTGATCACAGTAGTTAAAGATTTTGATATGGGAAAGCTGTTAGGGCTGAGAGGACAGCCCAGGACACAGAAAAATCAGAGGACTAAACCAGAGAACGCCGCCAGTTAAAAAACCGACGCAGTATGTTTTTTAGTCGATCATTTTTGGCATAACTTTGCTTAGTTAGCTGTAGGGCTGCCTTGGCATTGATCTCTGACAGGGTGGGGTAGACGTGGATGATGCTCTTAATCGCTCCAATCTTCATCTTATAGCTCATGGCCAATACCACTTCATGGATCAGCTCACCGGCATGGGGGCCGACGATGTGAGCTCCTAGGATGTCACCATTTTTACGGGTAATAAATTTAGCAAATCCGTACCCCGCTGCTTCGGCCAGGGCTCGATCTACCTCTTTAAAGTCATGTTTGAGCACGGCCACATCATCCCCATATCGTTCCCTGGCCTGGGTTTCGGTCAAGCCCACGCGGGATAGTTCAGGTTCGGTGAAGGTAGCCCAGGGAATCACCCGGTAATCTGCTTTTTTGGTGGGGAGAAATAGGGCATTCTGAATCACCACGGCGGCTTCATAACCGGCCACATGGGTGAACTGATAGCCACCAATGACGTCACCTGCACCGTAAATGTGCTTAACACTAGTCTGTAGCTTTTCATTCACCTTAACGCCAGCTTTACCCACTTCTACGCCGATGGCCTCTAAGCCCAGGGATTCGACGTTGGGGACCCGCCCGGTGGAGAGTAAAATTTCATCCACGATGACCACCTGGTTGCCCATGTAAAGATGTTTTTTGCCGTCGATGATCTCTACTTTTTGGGCCCGACTTTTGGTGAGTACCCGAATGCCTTCAGATTCCAGCTGTTTTTGGACGACGGCAGCCGCTTCCGGTTCTTCCTTGGGCATGATTTGATCGCCGCTGGCAATGATGGTAACCTCAGCCCCCAATCGGGCAAAGGACTGGCCCAATTCACAGCCGATGGGACCAGCGCCAATCACGGCTAGGGAGTCTGGTCGCTGCTTGAGGGAAAAGACCTGTTCGTTGGTTAAGAAGCCGACGTCCTTGAGGCCTTCTATGGGGGGAATGGCCGGACGAGATCCGGTGGAGATTAGGAAGTTGCGGCCCTTGAGCTGCTGTCCATTGATTTCAAAGGTGCGGGCGTTGATAAACTGACCTGAACCATAGAATACGTCCACCCCTAGGGCTTCAAATCGCTCCGTTGAGTCATGTTCTTGGATGATGCTAATGACATTCTGAACGTGGTTAATGGCTTCTTCGAATTTGATGGTGGGCGGGTCGGTGTAGATGCCAAACTTAGATCCGGTACGTACATGGTGGGCCACCTGGCCGGCGTGGATCAGGGACTTACTGGGGACACAGCCATAGTGCAGACAGTCCCCACCCAAGAGGTGCTTTTCCACCAGAGCAATGCGCGCGTTGAGCTGAGCCCCAGCACTGGCGGCCACAAGCCCGGCAGACCCACCGCCAATCACTACAAGATCGTACTCAACTGTCATGGTTTATTACTCCTGATGGATTTCCTATTTGAAGCTACAGGTTGTTTCTGAACCCTGGCTGAGAACCTCTGGAAAAAATGCTAAAGGTCGTCCCTAAGTTCGGATCGGCAATACCCAGGTTGCTCAGGGGGCGCCCAGGGTTAAGGAGTGAGGTATCGCTGGGAACCGGCTTTCAGCCATTCCCTATGGCCTGCTTGGTGAATGCATGGGGCCTTGACTTGGAACTTTGACTATAGGCGCTACGGCTTATGGATGTGGATCTAGCTGTAAAAACTTCAGGATCAGCTGCTGTTGATGGATAATTCGGGCTTCTAGCTGGTTGACGGGGCCAGGGCGATAGGTGCCGCTGGCGTAGCCTTTTTGAACGCTTTCGGTGAGGGCAATATCTTCGTTGGTAAAGGCATCAAAGTCAGCCTGTAGGGTTTCTAGCGGTGGACTCAGTTGGGGAATACCGTAGACTTCTGACCGTAGTTCGCAAGTGTCAGGGGTGAGGGGTTCGATGTAGAGCCAGGCGAGGATGCCGTTGGGGAGACCGAGCAGGTGGAGGTTGGGAAAAATACCGTAGGTTAGGAAGGATGTGCGGCCTAGCTCAGGTAGATCGGACAGGGTGGAGTTGTCGGCCTGCCAGCTATTGAGGACGGGGGTGCGGAGTAAATTGGTGTAGGTTTCTAGCTGGTGCTCGTAGTATTTGATCGGGCCTTGGACTTTGTGTAGGGTATGGCGATGTGCGATCGCAACATGATAATCACACAGGGTATTATCGTGAAAATTCTTCCAGTTACAGGCCACCGTTTTCCGCTGGGTGAACAGCAAGCGGGTTTCATCCCGGCGGTGCTGACCCAAATGGGTGGGGATGCTACCTAAAAAGGTGTGAAGCGGTGGGGCATCGTCGGTAAAACAGATAAATAGAAAACCACACCAGGTTTCCAGACGAATGGGCTGGAGGGTATAGTCCTTAGCCTTAAAGGATTCTGAGAATTTTTGTTGAGAGGGGACTCCCACCAAATTGCCCGCCAGATCATAGACCCAGGCATGGTACGGACAGATCAGATGCTTTTGGGATGAGATGCCATTGGCATTGCACAGCAGCGAGGCCCGGTGGAGGCAAACATTATGAAACGCGTGGAACTCGCCGGGGGCCGTACAGGTAATCACCACCGGCTTACCCACCACCTGCCTGACCCACACCTGCCCCACTGTGAGCTGGTCACTATCGCCTAGGTAGAGCCAAGTACGCTGAAAAATATGGGTGCGTTCCACCGGCCACAAAGCGGCATCGGTGTAATGCTCGGCGGTGAGCAAAAAGCGCTCGGGCAGTTCAACTGTTAAGTCAGTCGTCAATTCAGCTGTCATTGGCGATTTTGGTTCAGATACCATGGCAGATACACTTGGAGCTAAGCGGTCACCAAATCCTGCTTGCCCCGCAGCAGGTCAGTAATTTCATGCTTATAGGCCTGGAACTTGGGGTCCCGTTTAATGGCATAGGTGCGCTCCGCCGGTAGATCAACCATGATTTCCCGCTGGATGGTACCTGGTCGGGCCGTCATCACGTACACCCGTTGGGAGAGGAAAACCGCTTCTTCCACATCGTGGGTGATCATCAAAATGGTGCATTGCGTCCGCTTCCACAGATCTAACAAAAACAGCTGCATGGCTTCTTTGGTTTGCACATCCAGGGCGCCAAAGGGTTCGTCCATTAGCAGGATTTTGGGATGACAGGCGAGGGCGCGTGCGATCGCAACCCGCTGCTTCATTCCCCCCGACAGCTCCTTCGGCAAGGATTGGGCAAACTTAGTCAGCCCCACCACCTCCAGATAGTAGCTAGCCCGTTCCCGACGCTGCTGCTTGGCCATGCCCTGGAGCTTCAGACCAAACTCCACATTGCGCTGCACCGTCATCCAGGGATAGAGCGTATATTTCTGAAACACCATGCCCCGATCAGCTCCAGGTCCCGTCACCGGCTGATCATCGACGGTAATCTTGCCGCCCGTAGGCGCATCTAACCCAGCAACTAACCGCAGCAGCGTTGATTTGCCTGAACCAGAAGCTCCCACGGCACACACCAGTTCCCCGGTGTCCACATGCATACTGATATCCTTGAGCGCCACCAATGGGCCTTGCTGCGTTGGAAATTGCTTATAAAGCTGAGAAATTTCAAGATGCATAATTAATCAAAGGCCCACTTACAGGTTGTCTTGAGCACCCAACGAAAGATCAAATCAAGGGCAAATCCAATCACCCCAAGCATAATCAAACAGGCAAAAATCTCATCGGTCTTAAAAAACCGTTGGGCCAACAAAATACGTTTCCCCAAACCCTCTTCCGCTGCCACTAGCTCCGCAATCACCACCAAGTTCCAGGCACCGGCCACATTAATCCGAAAAGCATCAATAATATTGGGAATAACATAGGGGGTAATCACCGACATCAGTACCTGCCAGCGCCGCCCCCCCAAGGTGTAGGCGGTCTCAATCAAGTCCTTCGGCACAAACTTAACCGCATCCATAATCATCAGGATGTTATAGAACACCGTCCCGATAAAAATCAGGGTAATTTTTGGTTCCTCATTCAGCCCCAGATAAATAATTAACAATGGAATAAATGCCGGGGCGGGCATATACCGCAAAACTCCAATAATTGGCTCCATGAAGGCCCGAATGCTAGCATAGGCACCCATACTGATGCCTAACGGAATGGCAATCAGGGCCCCCAAGGTAAACCCAATGGCAACCCGGCTAAAACTGGCCAAAATATCTTGGGTAACAAATCCTTTTTCCCACAGTCGCAGAAAGGCTCCAACCACATCCTGAGGGCTGGGTAAGAACTTAGGATTAACCCCGGTGTAGTTCGACAGAATCCACCAGAGGGTAAACGGAACCACCACAGAAGCCACAATCAGCGCCCAGTTCAACCCATTGGGAATATCCTCGGCAATGCGCCAAAACACCGTTGGCTCTAGGCTTTTTGGTGCTGGCTCAAAATCATCTCTCAAGGGATCAGAGACTTGAGTCATAGGTCAAAACAAAGGGTGAAGAACGGAGCGTAATTAAGTAATTGGCTGGGGAGCAAGGTTTTGCTCCCCGGTTTTCATATTCCTGTTAGCAAGACACTATAGTAGGCACAACATATGTAGGCACAGCCGACCTACCATCGGTTGTGCTAGGAGCCTGCCGCATAGGCTTTAACAAAACTGTCATCGAAGATGGCACTCAAGTCTTCAGGACCGGCTTCAATAAAGCCCACATCCACCATGAAGTCATTCATTTTTTGAGCAGCAAAGGGCATGTGCTTCATGGTGTCCCCATCGCTAAACGCTTCCAAATTTTCTTCTACGGTGAAAATGCGAGTGCCTGATTTGAAATCCCGATACTCTTCCACGGAAACCCCAGAGCGCTCGGCCATGATTTTCTCCGCCTCTTCCTCGTTCTTAGCAATGTAGTCGAGGGTGGCAAACCAAGTGTTGACAATAGCTTGAACTTGTTCGGGCTGTTCATCCACCACTTTTTGACTCATCACCAACAGGTCAGGAATTGCGCCTGGATAATCTTTAGAAGACAATAACTCCTTACTACCCTCCCGTTCCAGGGCAATACCCCAAAAAGGAGGCCAAGCAGCGACCGCATCCACCTGTCCCGATGCGAAGGCCGCCGCGGCTGCACCGGTTTCTAAGTTCTTGATGGTGATATCTGAGCGAGACATGCCCGCCTCTTCCAGGGCCTGGGTAAGCATAAAGTCACCCACCACACCCTCTTCTAAGGCAACAGTTTTCCCTTTCAAATCTTGGATACTATTAATCCCTTCGGCCACAATCACCTTGTCATTACCTGCCGAGTTGTCGTTGACCAAAACAACGACTTCTCCATTCGCGGCATCCGCTGCAAATGAAATGGTATCGTTCAGGGTTTGGCCATTGCCATCCAGTTGGCCAGCGGCTAACGCTTCCATAGAGGCCAGGTAACCGTCAAACCACTTCAGTTCTACATTGGCTCCGTTCTCTGCAAACAGTCCCTTTTCTTCGGCCACGGTCCAGGGTAACCACCCCGGCCAGTTGCTATAGCCAATCACCAAAGGAGCGGCATCGGCTGCAGCAACTGGAGTATCAGTGGGTTCAGAGCTAGTGTCTGGGGCATTGCCTCCACATCCTACGGCCACCACCAAACTAAAGACAAAAGCTAAACATGTGGACAAAAATCGCTGTCGTTGCATTGTGTACCTCATCACACTGGAAAACTATAGGCAATCTTGGCAGATGGCTGGGCAGATGACCATTTGAACCGAAGGAAACTAGGTGTTGCCTTGCTTTATACAGGACTCTGGGTTGCCATACTGTGAGCTGTAAGACGGTTTGCTTGGTTAGTCACTGTTTTGTGAATCCAATCAAACCAATCCGCCAAGCCGTCTCCAGACTTAGCAGAAACGCGAAAGATCACCACATTAGGGTTAATTTGTCGCACATTGGCTTCGATCCGGTCTAGGTCAACCTCCAAATGGGGGGCGAGATCTGTTTTGGTAATTAACAAACAGTCAGCTTCGCGGAACATGACCGGATATTTTAGGGGTTTGTCTTCTCCTTCGGTAATACTGAGCAGGGCAACTTTGGCATGTTCTCCCACCTCAAATTCGGCGGGACAGACCAAATTGCCAACGTTTTCCACCACCACCAGGTCCAACTCGGTGGGGGTGTGTCCCTGCTCTAGCTGATGAATCCCCCCAGCCACCATCTTTGAGTCCAGATGGCAGGAGCGGCCCGTATTGATGGCAATGACCGGAACACCATACTGACGCAGTCGATCGGCGTCCAGTTCCGTGGTCATATCCCCTTCAATGACGGCGATTTTGAGATCCCGCAGACCCTCGAGCGTGCGCTCTAGGAGTTGGGTTTTACCCGCCCCAGGGCTGCTCATCAGATTGATGCAGGTGATGCCCCACCGATCAAAATGGGTACGGTTATGCTCAGCCCCCCGCTGGTTGGCATGGAGCAGGTTCATTTCGATGGCGGCGTCAAAGGTTTGGTGCATGGGGATAAAAGGCAGGGGGGCAAGGGGAAAGGGAGCAACGAGGAAAGGTAAATGGGAAAACCCGGAGGGTGGTACGGCCCGAACGTCCTACTAGGCAGTCACACATTCTAGACGATCGATTTTGAGTTCACGACCAGAGCGAATATCCTCCATAGGGCTATTACAGGTGGGGCAGGCATATTGACTGCCCAGGTCAGGGCTGTAATCACTGCGACAGGTATGGCAATGGGCCACCAGGGGAATGTCTTTGATCACCAGCTCAGCCCCATCGAGAAAGGTGCCTTGGGTCTGCACCTCAAAGGCAAACTCTAAACTAGCGGGCTCTACGCAGGTAAAGGTCCCGACGATCAGATGCACCTTTTGGATAATGGGACGCTCTGGTTGGGCATCCCACCAGTCTTGAATAGTGACTATCAAGGCCTTGGTCATGTCGGTTTCGTGCATGGGCGGAGAAAGTTAAGACGGGATCTGGGAGCTGTAGATGTGGGCATGTCCACACCTACAGGTGGTTTGCATTATTGCCAACCGCTGCCAACATCCATATTGGCTTCGGCATGGATATAGTCGGGGGTGGTGCGGGGTAGTTGACCTGACTGCACCAGATGGGCCATGGCATCACAGATGACGCGGGTGGCCATGAGCGAAGTCATGTCGCTGACGTCGTAGGGGGGGGAGACCTCGACGATTTCTAGGCCGCACACGGGGGCTCTGCGGATGATCTTGCCTAGGAGGGCTAGGGCCTCGCGGGGTAAAAGACCACCGGGTTCGGGCCAGCCAGTACCGGGGACAAATCCGGCATCGATGCAGTCGATGTCAAAACTGATGTAGACGCAGTCGGTACCGTCCAGGGCGCGCTCCAGGGCAAAGTCAGCGGCAGCATCCAGTCCCATTTCCATGATGTCGGTCACGGTGAGAATGTTGGTGGCCCGCTCGCGGCAGACCTTGACCCCCTGGCGCGGCACTTGCCACCCCCCGATGCCCAGCTGCACCAGATTCTTGGCGGGGGCATTTTTCATGTTGGTGGCATGGAACCAGGGGCAGGTATGCATGCGCTCGTCCAAGTCAGTCTCTTGGGTGTCCACATGGCGATCAAAGTGGATGATGCCTACTTTTTTATCGCCGAGGTGGCGGCAGACACCTCGCACAGTGGGAAATCCGATGGAGTGATCGCCACCGAGAATGATGGGAAATGCCCCGGAGCTAAAAATGTGGGCAATCCCTTTCGAAATTTGGTCGAAGGATTTTTCGTTGTTGGCAGGAATCGTGAAAATGTCCCCCACATCGCACAGGGTGATCTGTTCCCGCAGATCGATGCCCATCTCAAAGTTGTAGGGGGTGTAGAGCGCGGAAATGCGGCGGATGCCCTGGGGGCCAAACCGGGTGCCGGGGCGGTAGGTGGTACCCGAGTCGTGGGGGACGCCGACGACGGCGACATCGTATTCGCCCACCTTGCGCACATCTTCTATGTAGGGGGCTTTGAGAAAGGTGTTAATGCCAGCGTAGTGGGGCAGCTCGCCGCGAGAGAAGGTGGGAATGGTGCGATCGCGAATACTCTCAGCGGCCTCTAAACCATACTCTAGGCCTTTGGAGACTTCTTGCTGCCAGCCCGTGAGGGGCAAGGCAGCCTCAAGCTCTAGAGCTCGATTAGCTTCTGAATCGGCTGGATTACGAAAGGTGGGGGTGTCACTCATGATGTCGGTACGTAATACTGAAGGGGCGAAGGGGGCGAAGCAGAATAACTTAAAAAAAATAGACAAAAAATCAAAAACCCGAGAGAAACACTAGCAGAAAGAATCTGCTAAATGTTTTCTCCCGGGCTTTTATCCCGCCGTGTACCAGAAACCTGGTGGCCTCTCTCGGTCCAGACATTTAATCTTGAGATAGTCCATGACGTCTCAAACGATAAAACCGGAACCCTAGAAACCTGTATTTGTTTGTTCCAGTATTTAAGCTTGTTACTTTTTAAAGAGTATCCATTGCTACTAAATCTTCTCTTAAACTGTAACGTATTATTTTTAATGGGAAGAGAAATAAAAAACATTTCAGAAGATTACTCCAGGCAAGGAGCTTAGCAATCGTTATATCAAGTTTAATTTTTCGAGCCATGGCTGATCCTGGGTAATGTTCAAGACCTCGTCCCATTTTCAATTTAATCTGGCAGAATAAAATCACAGCGATGGGAAGACTACGCAACGTAATGACCTGGTGGCTTAGGGCTATTTTGATTGTCTTGGTAATCCTGCTTGGGTGGATGGGATTGGCCCCATCCATGGCTCTGGCTGTGTCCGTTGGGGAACAGCCCAGGGAGAAATCGGTTGAGGCCCCTGAGGTTCAGGCAATGGATGGGGATCATGGGGCAGTATTTCAAATTGTGCCTGAACTCACTAACCCGCCGGAAATTCCGGTGGTTGAGGAGCAGCCTGAAGTGTGGTCTCCCCTAGACTGGTTAAGTGAAGCTATCGCTGGGGAGCAGTCCCCCCCAACTTCCCCTCCAGCTAGGGGGAATGATATCGATGCCAGGGAGGAGGATGGCGTCAATGCCAGTCTCAAGGACGGTATGGATACCAGGGTGGATGTCGGCATAGGTAACGGCACGGATACGGACTCCAGAGTGGATGCCACCCTAGAACAATGGCTGTCATCGGTTAAATCCTTATTTGCAGTCCGGTAATGTTGGTGCGAGTTGAAAAATTAATCCTGTGTCAGATTCCCTGCCCCTCATCCCTTCCCTCCGACATCAGCTAGAGCAAAAGGCCAAAGCAATCGGCTTTCATCGAGTTGGCATTGTGGCAGTCCCCCCTGAGGCCAGTGCCCCAGAGCAGGCCATGCAAACCCGGTTGCAAGACTGGTTGGACCAAGGATATCAGGCCGATATGGCCTGGATGGCCAATCCGAAACGCCAGGATATTCGCCAAGTCATGCCGGATGTGCGCTCCATCATTTGCGTGGCGATAAATTACTACACTCCCCACCAGCGGCCTGCGGGGGCCGAAGGGGCTAAATATGGCAAAATTGCCCGCTATGGCTGGGGCCGCGACTATCATCGGGTGGTGCATAAAAAACTCAAGCAGCTCTCCCTCTGGCTGCGGACCCAGGGTAACGACATCACCGCCCGCTACTACGCCGATACGGGGCCGGTGCAGGATAAATTTTGGGCCCAGGAGGCGGGACTGGGTTGGGTGGCAAAAAATGGCAATGTGATCACTCGGGACTATGGTTCCTGGGTATTTTTGGGGGAAATTTTGACCAATGTGGTGTTGCCGCCATCCCGCCCCCATGCCAGCCACTGCGGTACCTGTACCCGTTGCATTGATGCCTGCCCCACGGAGGCCATCCGGGCTCCTGGTGTGGTGGACGCCAATCGCTGTATTGCTTACCACACCATCGAAAATCGTGGGACCACCTTGCCGTCTGAGGTGGCCAACCATCTCCATAACTGGGTGGCGGGCTGCGATATCTGTCAGGATGTGTGTCCCTGGAATCAACGCTTTGCCCAACCCACGGATGTGGTGGAGTTTGAACCCTATCCAGGGAATGTGGCTCCCCCGTTAGAGGAGCTGGCCACTTTGGATGAACAGGTCTGGAATCAGCGGTTTTCGGCATCGGCACTGCGGCGGATTAAACCGGCGATGTGGCGGCGGAATGCAAAAGCAGTATTGGCAGGGCAGAGATTAGAGGAAAAGGAACAGGGGAGATAGGGGAGTGGGGAGTCCAGATAAAAAGGGTCTAGTGGTCCGTCAACCCTCTGTATGCGGCCTTCTCTATGCTGCCCCCCAGATTTTCCCTTCTATATCACCAACTTCGCTGAGGCTTCGCTCAGGACATAGGCATAGTCTGATTGTTCCAGGGCAGCACAGAGCTCATCGTAGTTGGATACTAGGTCCGAGATGCTTTGGTGTACTAGCTTCATGGCACAGTTCAGGGGTTGCCGTTGCTGGAGGGCTAAAAAGTTGCATAGCCTCTGGGCGGTGGCGGTGTGGACATTGGGATTAAGCAAGTCCGTTTCATAAATAATGGCTAGGTGGGGTACCTGGGCCACAATGCTGGATTCGGCAATGCGTTGCTCATCTAGCTGTTTGAGGGTGGCAATCAGCATTTGGGGATCAATGAGGAGATTGGTGGGATCCTTTGATTTGAGGGTTGCGATCGCATGGCGCATCAAATCCCGTCGTTGCAGATGAATCACCTTGTACCCCTGGTCATGCAACAGGGTCATAAACCGATGGGGCTCACCCATGCCATGGGTCACCATCAGATCCACCGCCGATAGCCGAAAGCCAAATAGATAGTCACCACAGGCCGCCCCATGGCGGCGAATATGCTGTAGTGGAAAAAAGTGACGACGCTCTAGCAGGGACTCCACTGACCAGGTGTTGGGCAGCGGACCATACCGCCCATCGACCGAGCGATGGAGGATATCGGCCACTAAATGACCGCCGCTCAGCGCTGTACCAAATAGAACAAAACGATGGGCCGGTTGCGGCATAGCAGTTAGACTAGATTGACTACGATTGAGCAACGTCTGCAGCTGATGGACAAACCAAGAAGAATTGTAAGACGACATAACTTAACATGATCCCAGACCCTGAAGGCCCAGTGTTCCCCCTTGATCTGTCGCAATCAAGTTCGGTTTAGCCATTTCACCTAAACAAGATAGTTCATTACCCCTATTTACATTCCATCATCCGTTTGCCATGAGCCTGCTCCACACTCCGCTTTACGATTTATGTGTTCAAGCCAATGCCCGGATGACGGCATTTTCCGGTTGGGAAATGCCCGTCCAATTTAGCAGCATTAAACAAGAACATACGGCTGTGCGCTCGTCGGTGGGCCTATTCGACATATCCCATATGGGAAAATTTATTCTTACGGGGGATAACGTGTTGCGATCGCTGCAGCAACTGGTCCCCTCCGACCTTGGGAAACTGGCCCCTGGTAAAGCCCAGTACACCGTATTACTCAATCCCCAGGGGGGCATCATCGACGACCTGATCATCTATGACGAAGGGGAGCAGGTCACCCTAATTGTCAATGCGGGCACCACCGACAAAGATAAATCCTGGTTACTGGAGCATCTATCCGATGTGAACCTTCAGGATAACTCCCAAACCCAAGCCTTAATTGCCGTGCAAGGACCTAAGGCAGTGGAAACCCTGCAGCTGATTACGGATGTCGATCTCAGCACCATCCGTCGCTATAACCACACCTATGGCCAAGTACTCGGCAGCCAAGCCTTCTTGGCCCGCACAGGCTATACCGGCGAAGATGGCTTTGAAGTAATGGTAGATGCCGCCGCCGCTCCTGGCATTTGGCAAGCGCTCCAGGAAAAAGGCGCTGAACCCTGTGGCCTGGGAGCCAGGGATACCCTGAGGCTAGAGGCCGCTATGGCCCTCTATGGTCAGGACATTAACGATGACACAACTCCGTTGGAAGGAGGACTGGGCTGGTTGGTTCACTTGGACCAGGTACCGGACTTTATTGGGCGGGATGTGCTGGCTCAGCAGCAGGCAGACGGGGTAACCCGGCGACTGGTGGGCCTGCAACTAGAAGGGCGTAATATTGCCCGTCATGACTACCCGATTGTGCAGGCTGATCAGCCCATCGGCATTGTCACTAGCGGCACCCTATCCCCCACCTTGGGTTACCCCGTCGCTTTGGCCTATGTGCCGGTTGAACTGGCCAAAATTGGTTCGGTGGTCAATGTAAAAATTCGGCAAAAGACGGTACTGGCAACGGTGGTTAAGAGACCGTTTTATAAAGCAGCGGCCTAGGTTCGGAGATGGGGCAACACCCAGTCCGTCAAAAGAGGGGCCAACTCAATCCCATAATCCGCCGCCATAATCGGTATCCATTGCAGCTCAACAATTTCGCTGGAGGCTACGGGGATACCCATCAGACCACCCTGGAAGACAGTGGCCACTAACTGGGTATTCGCCTCATTGGCGGCCACCGTCACAAATTTTCCTAACAGTCTAAATGTGTTGGGATCAATCTCACAATTTAATTCTTCTCGGACCTCCCGCTGAATAGCCGTGACCGCATCTTCCCCAGGTCGGAATTTGCCCCCCGGAAACATAAATTTATGAGTGTTTTTCTTGCGCACCGTGAGTAACTGTTGATGCTCAACAACAGCATAGGCTACTACATGGAGAACAGGCTGGACGGCTCGATTTTCAGATATCATCTCTTGTCCTATGGAAATCTCAGGAGAAGTATACGACAACACTCAATCGAGACCCACCCAGCTCAAAGGAAAAACCCCTTTGCTATTTGGCATCCCCGTTCTCGATCGAACAGCTCTATTACTTCCGGGAGGGGATGGGCTCGTAATATGCTGCTTTTCAAGAAAAAGTACTTTTCAAGTTTGATATTCTTTAAGACTTAGAACTTCTGATAAAAAGCCGATACCTCATCCCCTCCCAGGAGGGGCAACGGGGTGGGTTTCGATCGTTAGTGCTAGCGATCGAAACCCACCCCACCCAAAGGGAAGCCCCCTTCGCTATTAGAGATACCCCTTCTCGATCAAGAAGCTCCCTTACTGCCGAGAGGGGATATACTCCCACTCTGACCATCCCCAACCCACAAAAACTACCCTTCCAATACCTTCAGCTGAATATCCGCCGCCAGTACCGCCTGACTCACAGGCCCTACCTTTAGGTTCCCCGTCACCGCCGCCGCCAAGGCCGGTTCCACCGCCGCCGCCAGCGCAATATGCCCATCCGCTACCGCCAACCCCAACGTCGGATCAAACCCACGCCAGCCCCCACCTGGCACATACACCTCAGGCCAAGCATGCAGGTCATGGCAGGTCTGGTCTCCATCCCCCCGCTGATATCCACTGACAAACCGCGCCGCCAGTCCCACCGCCCGACAGGCCGCCATAAATAATACCGTAAAGTCACGACAGGTACCCCGCCGCTCTGCCAACACCACTCCCGCAGGCCATGGTGGCCCCTCATGACGGGTCTCATAGGTACAGGTTTGATAGATTGCCTGGGTGAGACCGGTTAAAAAGATGCCCACATTACCGTCCGCCCGATAGAGCTGTTGCTGCGCCCAGTCCACCACAGTGGGACTATCCAACTGGGGTGCAGCTAAATAGGGCGCAACCAACCGCTGCACGGACTGGGGATAGTCCAAAGGGGCAGTAATCGCCCAATCGGGCGATAGGTAGTCAAACGGATTAACCCGCAGGGTTTCCACATCGGCCTGGGTGGCAATGGTTAAGGTGGTAATGCCAGTATCAGGAAACCACACCTGACGGCAAACATTACCCTCCAAATCTAACCAGTCAATCGATTTGCGAGGTGTAGGCGAAATCTCACAGGTAAAGTGGCGCAGCCGCTGACTGCCATCCACCCGAGGCTGCAGCCGTAAAATATGGGTGCCTAGATGAACCGGTTCAGCATATTGATATTGGGTGTGATGGGCAATGTGATAGAGCACCATGGTGACAGTCGGGGCGTGAGGGAGGTAGCGCTAAAATCATAGCGCTACCCCCAGTCTTCGGTGACATTAGTCGGAGGTATAAACAGCTTCACTGCTAGATTAAATCGTAGCAATCAGCCCAGAAACCTCGTCCGGCGTCATCACAATGGGATCGGGACCATGGGCCAAGTCTTTTGCAGTTTCGTGAGGCTAGTGGAAATGGCAGAATGGGCTTCAGGGGTGGTTTCGCTGACCGGTTAGCAATTGTTTTGTAGAGGGTCTGGGCCGTGATCACAAATCCCCTGGATGGAATTTCGGAACAGGGTTGTATGGGGGTATTTGAGGTGGTGGATAGTTAAGCTGCCCTAGACCAAGGTGGGTAGCCCAAAGAAGTTGTCGGCAATGGCAGTGCCCACGTGGTTCAGGTCATCTTGGAGGTTATCTAAAAACTGATGGAGGCCAATTTCAAAGATTTCTTCTAGGGTGATGTAGTCGAGGTGCGATCGCAACTTACCCAACTGTCGCTCACTACTTAACCGCCAGCTGCCCACCGGTGCTCCGGAAATCTTATTCAGGGACTGTTCCGCTAGCAAGATGCAACGGCGAATCGAGCGGGGAAACTCCGGATGTAGCACTAAAAAGTCTACAACGCCGCTGGGACTTAGCGTGTGCTCATACTTGCGATACATCTCATAGGCACTGGCAGAACGCAGTAAGGCAATCCATTGGAGATTGTCCAACGGACTGCCCACCGCCTCCACCGACGGTAGCAAGATAAAATACTTCACATCTAAAATACGGGCTGTTTTATCCGCCCGTTCGAGGAAACGTCCCAACCGACCAAAGTGCCACCCCTCATTATGGGACATGGTGGCCTCCATCACCCCGGCAAACAAGTGGCTGGCCATTTTCACCTCCGGGTAAAACTCATAGAGCTTGGAAAGATCGGCGGACTTAGCCGCCTCTTCCACCTGGAGATAAAACTCATTCAGCTGTTCCCACATTTCCGACGAGATAATCTCCCGGACGGAACGGGCATTCTCCCTGGCTGATTTTACACAGGAGCGAATGGAGCTGGGATACTCGGAATCGAAGGTGAGAAACTGCAAAACATTTTCTGCAGTGGCCTCACCATAGCGCTCTTTGAACAGGGCCTGATCGCCCGTGGTCACCACCAGCGGCTCCCACTGTTGCAAGCTAGCCATGGGAGTATCCAGCAACAGGTGTAGGTTTACTTGGACAAAGCGAGATACATTTTCCGCCCGTTCGACATAGCGGTTCATCCAGTAAATAGAATCAGCAACGCGGCTTAGCATGGGACAGGTTCTCTAAAACTGTTGTTATCAAACAGGCAAACTATAATCCTCTAGGTCTTAGCCTTTCGGCCCTTCGCCTTTCGGCCTTAGTTTTTCGTCGACACCACCCAGGTGTCCTTACTACCCCCACCTTGGGAAGAATTAACCACCAGGGACCCTTTCTTTAAGGCCACCCGCGTCAGTCCCCCAGGATTAACGTAAATATCTTTTCCGTTTAAAATAAAAGGCCGCAGGTCCACATGGCAGCCTTGAAACTCGTTGTCGATCAGGACAGGTACCCGCGACAGACATAGGGTGGGCTGGGCAATATATCCCCTGGGATTGGCCCTGATCTGATCGGCAAAGGTGTCTCGCTCTAGCTCGGTGGCGTGGGGTCCCACCAGCATGCCGTAACCGCCGGAGGCGTCGGTGGCCTTGACCACTAGCTGATCTAAGTGGCCTAACACATAGTCCTGTTGTTTCAGATTTTCACAGAGATAGGTGGGTACGTTGGGGATGATCTGTTCTTCGTCCAGGTAGTAGCGCACCATGGCGGGGACATAGCTGTAGATCATTTTGTCGTCGGCGACGCCGGTGCCGGGGGCATTTGCGATCGCAACCCGCCCTTGGCGATACACCTCCATCAACCCCGGCACCCCTAGGAGTGAATCAGCCCGAAAGGTGAGCGGGTCCAGAAATTCATCATCAATGCGCCGGTAAATCACATCCACCCGCTGCAACCCCTGGGTGGTTTTCATTTGCAAATAGCCGTCTGAGACCACCAGGTCTCGGCCCTCCACCAGCTCAATCCCCATTTGTTGAGCCAAGAACGAATGCTCAAAATAGGCCGAATTGTAAATACCGGGGGAGAGCAGCACCACTTGGGGGTCTGGCACACCGTCCGGGGCAAGATATAACAGCGACGCCAATAGCTGACTCGGATAAGCGTCCACCGGGTTAATGTTCAGGGATTCAAACAGGGCTGGGAAAGCGTCCTTCATCACCCGTCTGTTTTCTAAGACATAGGAAACACCGGAGGGACAGCGGAGATTGTCTTCAAGGACGTACCAATTGCCGTTGCGATCGCGCACCAAATCGGTCCCGGTAATGTGGCACCAAATGCCCTTGGGGGGTTTCAGACCGATGCAGGGTGACAAAAAACCCGTTGCCGACTCAATCACCTCACGGTCAATAATCCCGTCTTTAATAATCTTTTGATCGTTATAGATATCATCCAAAAAACAGTTTAAGGTTTTAATCCGTTGTTTTAATCCCCGCTCCAGCCACTGCCATTCATCGCTGGGCACCACCCGAGGCACCACGTCAAAAGGGAAAATCCGCTCTGTTCCTTGGTTGTCGCTATAAACGTTAAAGGTCACCCCAAGCTTAAACAACATGTTCTGGGCCATTTGTTGCCGCAGCATCAGTTCCTCAATGGAAATGTCACTGATGCGCTTTACCAGCAGCTCTGCCTCTGGTCGAGGCACTCCACGACTGACAAACAATTCATCATAAAAGTCGCCGGGATCGTAGGTGTTAAACACTGGCCATGTTCTCTAAGTATGTAATCTATTGATTAACGGCTATTGGCACCCTAAATTGTAAATATGCATACATACTGAACAAAATTTAATGGAATGTTAAGTAACTGAAAACCGATTCAATCACCCGTATGCACTGAAAATTAAGTGTTTTTGCCTCGTTTCAACAAATGAGCCCTAGTTATGCCAAAAGCTTCTTAGCCCAGAGCATGACCACAGTTAGAACAAAAGCGATCCTCAGGAGCTACCTTGGTGCCACACTGGCTGCAAAATTGTCGTGTAGATCCTGAGGTGGCAGAGGCCGATGTGGCAGAAGTTGATGTGGCAGAAGTTGATGTTTTCACCTGTGGTGCCGCCGGCGGCTGGCTGGCTGATTCCATTTTCAGCTCCATGGTCCCCATGCGCATTTCCATGGGGTTCATGGTCATCTGCATATTGCCCATGGTCATAGGCTGCATGGGCTGCATGGGCGGTGTTGGCACAGCTGTTGTTGGTTGCATCGATAGCGGCTGTGCTCCGGCAACAGGCGTCACAGCGCCGGTCATACTGACGCTGCTACCATGCACGGAAATGTAGACCTCCCCTTGGGTCGTCAATAGCTTAAATACAGCTCCCCCTGGACTTTGATAGGCCTGGGGTGGGGCGGTCCAGCCACCGGTGGTCATGCTACTGCTAGCCTGTTGCTGCTGCCCCGGCTGCCCCATGGTCGTGGTAATAATGGTCTGATGTCCCTGGTTGTCCAAATAGACCTGGTGTCCAGGGTTGAGTTCACATAGGTATGCCATGGCGATTTTGGTAAATCAGCAGTGCCCCTGCAAAATTGCCTACCAAGCGGCCTATCAAGCTGCCTAAAAAGCTGGGGGAAGTTGCTTACCTTGCAATCATCACCCCTAATGCAAGCAGATGACAAAACATCAGCATTTCTTAATCCCTTAATGGACTAAACCACATCCAAGTTAAAACCTTGAGTTTCCTCACCAGAAAAACTACAGTTCTGGACGTGAACAAGGTTTATAAGTCCGGAGTAACAGAGTCCGGCACAAGGTCTGAAGAGACATTGGGAGCCGTCTCTTCAGCTATGGCAGTGAGAGCGGCGCTAAAAATTTCGTCACTGCTTTCGAGCCTCGCTAGGTCTTGTAATAACCCCGTTCGGATGTCTGCTGCTGTTGGGTTTGTCCCTAGTGATACCAATGCCAGGGCGTTATACCAAATACCGGCATTGCCGTAAGCTTGAGCACGGTCGACATCCGTTGTCGCCATGGCCAAGGCCTCTGTCAGCTCTGGAGTAGGACTCACGACTTGAAACAACAGCGTATTGGCTAAAAATTTAGATGGCTGCTCAGGGGCACAGGTAACAATCACCTGCCAGAGATAGTCTTGGCCCACCTCCAGAGGCGGCGCACTATCAGGCAGCTGGTATCGCATAAAGCCTGGTTGAGCAGAGAGATTAGCACTCTCTACAATGCTAGATTGACCCACTGCATCGATGGCTAACAAACGAAAGAGAACAGGAGAAGCTGTTTCCACATGGTCATTATACCAGACAAACTCAGGCCGGACACTGGTGGTGAGTCCTGGCACTGAGCGGGGCCCGAGACTGGAAAATGCCGGTCCCCCATCCTCCCCATTGGAACAACGGTCGCCACGGGTTCCCGTCGTGGTCACGGGGCCCCTGAGGCTTCTAGTGTCCGTGGGTGGCTGGAAGTATTGCCCCCCTGTGGTGTCGAGTGGGGATGCCTCACCCTGGGGGGCAACCACCAGGAGAGAAAGCGCGCCACCAAAACAGAGGGCAAGCAGATTGGATACCAGACGTGGGGACATGGTTAATCACTGTGAAGTTAGCTGGGCAAGGGAGATAGGGCTATAGTCCTGAACCCATTCATCGCTAGAGTAACAGGATTTTCAGACAACAGAAATAGGGCTTTAATCGGTATTTGACGTTTGAGTTGATGGAACCAATGCCAACCCTGACGCTGCGGTGGTGCAATGGGCCAGCGCAGTTCACACTGTAGCCCCTTGGGACTGACTGACCGACGCTCAAACGTACCTTGGAGGCTCCGGGCTAGCTGTTTGGCCTGTTGGGTACCGTAGCCGGTTGAATGGGAGGCGGACAAAATGCTGGACCCATTGTCCATGACCCGAATCATGTTGTGGTTTCCTTCGGGGCGACAGATCACAGTGAGCCGTGTCATGTCTGAAGCATATTTGCACATGTTGAGTAGGGCTTCTTCCAGAAAACGCCCCAGCTCACGTTTTTGCTCTGGGGTTAAGCTGCTATCGTCTATCGTCTGAAAGTCTGTAATGTGTAACAGGTGCTGAAAAAAATCTTGCCGACGCTTGGTGGTGATGTTGTAGACTTCGTACAGTAATTCTGCCAGGGAAATATCCAGGTTGATCACCTGCTGCTGGCTGAGCACCAAATGGGGATCGGGGGTGAGCATCTCTTGACGCATGGCATCATAGAGGTCGCGCAACTCTTGGTTGAGCTGTTTTAGGTCAATCTTGTTAAAATTAGGGGATTGATTGTTGTTTGGCCATGCTTTTAGCAGTCGAGCCAGAGTTTGGAGGGGACCGTTGTGAATGGTACTAAAGGTCCATTCAATTAAATACTCCCGCTGTTCGATTAGCTGTTCCCGCTGTTTGAGCTGAGAGCGCAGCTGAACCTGTTGTTGGTATAGGGGATACAACGCCAACGCATTAATGGTAAAAGCCATCATCATGGGGATGACGGGTAACCATAGACCTTTGAGTAATGCACCATAAAATAGGAGTAGGCAAGCACCACTCACCCCCGCCATGGTGAGGAAATGTAGCGGTAAAAATAGCCTGATGCGAACTAGCCCCAGCCCTAACAGCCCGGCAGAAATAATGAGAACATACTCTATGGCAATAGGTAGGGCTCGCAGAAATGCTCGATTTTCGAGGGCTGCATTGATCAGTTGACTAATGGCATGGGCCTGAACCTCTATGCCAGGGACCACCCCAGGATTCACCCCAGAAAGGGAGGCGACATTGACAAAGTCTTTGGCACTAATCGCCTCATACCCGACTAACACCACCCGATCTTTCAGTAATTTAGGGTCGACCTGGGCCGACACCACGTCACTGTAGGTCACCTTGGTAAATGGGGTAGCACCTGCGCGAAAGTGGAGCAAGGTTTGAGTCCCAGCGTCATCTGCGCCCACGTACCCCCCCGTATAGGCCCGAAACCGGGGCACCTCAGCGGGGCCAAAACGCATGGTGTGCATGTCCCGTTTTCCGTTTTCAAGGATCAGATTTTCTGGGGCGAGGTATTGTTCGGCGACGCGGATAGTAAATGAAAACTGATAATTACCAGCGGCATCGGGGAGGCCCAACAAACTGCGACGAATAAAGCCATCGTGATCGAGCGGTGCATCCACAAACCCCACTTGCTCCGGGGGTAGGGCGGGGGGACCGGGAACAAGGGGCTCAGTAATCTTTTGAATGCCGACGATATTGTCTGAGGTGGTCAGGACGTCCTCTAGGGCTGGGTATCCTTCCCCAACGGGAAAATCTCGAAAGATATCTAACCCAATCACCCGAGGCTGGTAGGTTTGAATCTGGCTGAGCAAGGTGGCTAAGGACTGATCGGCAATGGGATAGCTCAGGGAGTTCTGAATATCGTTTTCCGTAATGGTTACGATGGTCACCTTGGGGTCAAGGGGTTCAGCCGGTCGCTGACGGAGGGCAAAATCTAGGGCATCCCACTCGAGCGTCTGTAAAAGACCCAAAATGCGTAAAAGTACGATGGTGGCAATGATGGATAGGCCAGAAAACTCAAACCCTTGGAGATGAATCCGCCCATATTTGAAAATGTCCATACTACGCCCATAGATAGCAGCTGAATACAAGGGGAAAGGGGGTTAATCCAACAGTCCAACTTCCCGAGCCCGAACATAGGTTTGGACTCGAATATTAATGCTGTTGTTTGGATAAACCTGCAGGGCATCTTGCACTCGGGTCCAGTAATAGCGGACGGTCCGTTCCGCCACGTGCATCTCTTGGGCAATGGCTTTATCTGTCAGACTGTGGTTAAAGGCTAGCTCAATTACTTGCAACCACTCTGGTTTGACTTCTAGTCCCGTGCGCATTTCGGGAGGGGTGTAAAGCAACCCTTGGAGGGCCCAATCCACTTTGGTGAGCATTTCATCACTGGTCAAACTCTTATCGGCAATGGTTAAACCGCCCTTGTGGGCATTGATGCTGGGCTTGAGGCGGACCAAGGTCTGAACATGGGCACTTTGAACAACAATATTCAGGTTTGGATAGTCTGCTAGTAAGGTCTTTAAAAACCCTAATCCGTTCTGGATCTGGGAGCTATCGCCAGCCTTGGCCGGAATGGACAAGTCCATGACTAATAGGTCTGGCACGGCAGATGATATCAGCGCTTGTGCCTCAGCCACTGTGCTGGTGGTGGTAATTTGACTGCTGGGGTAACGCGTTTGGAGCACCGTGAAGGTGCCAGCTAGAACCGCCGCGTGGTCGTCTAGGACCAGGAAGGTGGGGGCTTGAACGTCTGGGTGGGTCATGGCAACGACTCCGCTGGGGGGCTGACTGGACAAAACTGAACTAGGTCATTTGAGCTCAGCCTGTTTTGCTTAGTATCTCCTGTTTTGCTTAGTCTCTAATGTATCGGATAGTAATATTTGGAAAATTTTCTTGAGGTGCGGCAATTCCTCTGAAGTGATGTGATGATCGATGGTCGGCTACTGGAGTATATTACTGGTCACTTGCAGGTTATTCACGGTGCTACTACGCCATAGTCGGGTCCTGTGCCGGGTCTGGCTGCTAGCGGCCAGGGACCGCTGCTGGGGTCAGCTGAGCCGCAATCGGGCAAGGTTAATTGCACTTTTCTGCAATTAACCTTGCCCTTTTCGCTGTATGAGTCTGCCGATAGGGTAGGTGATTAGAAAGCTTGAAGATTTTAAGTTAGTCAACATCGGGAGATTAGCTGATAAAGAGCAGCCGATTTCATCGTTGACAACTGATCACGCATCTTCATTAAAACCATGGATAGCTTCTCTCACTACTGGCAGTTAGCCAAAATCACTAGCTCGGGTCACTATTATTGCAAGCCATTGCCCAAGGTGGAAACCTGGTTTCGCTACTGTTTTTTGAACGCGTTAAACGATACTTCAGAACGCTATATTCAAGACACCTTGGTGGAGCGGTGGCAAGCTGGTGGACCAGATGCCGCCATGGCCCAACTCAGTTTACGCTGTTGGGTGAGCCACCATATCTATAGCACCTGCCGTCAACTGGCCCAGCAGTTTGGCCAACATTATGGGTTTCACACAACAGATTTGCTGCCCCATGTGCTCGATGATAACGGTCGCCTACTCAATGCCTATCGACCTTTTACCTTGGAGATTTTAGAGACATATTGCCCGACTAAAGCGAAACTCAGTACTTGGACCGTTCACCTCACCAAGAACCATCGAAGTTTGAATGATTTTCTCTTGGAACAGGGTCTTTATCGCATTAGTAACTGGGCCATTTTGAATGACACCACCAGCGCCCAACTAGACCACATTTTCCAAAGTTTTTATCAGTTTCCCCTGGCGGAACGACAAGCCGCTCAGGCCTTACTGGAGCGCTATCACCAGGTGTATCGCCACGACCGCCGGCTAGCGTTGAAAACTCGCCGGAGCCAGGGCATTCGTTGCCAATGTCCCACCTCGGACCAGCTGCGACAAATAGCAACGGGCCACCAGTCTCCCGCCCAGGTGCTGGTGCAGCTGGAGGAGATGGCAACCCAGCTGCGCCAGTATCGGATCTACAAGCGCAGTGGTTATATGCAAACCTTGGGCAATATGGTGTCCTTAGATGAGCTGGACAATTTTGCCATTGACTATTACGTGAGCACAGTCAATGGGCCGGAAAGCGATGAAGCGGATGAGCAGCAAACCTTTTTTCAACAGTACCAAAGTCATTTGGAATCTTGCCTGCAGCAGGCCATTTACCAAGCCCTACAACAGCAGGTGGACCGTCTCCAACGGCGCAGTGGGATCAAGGCCCAGGCCTATCTCGAAGCGGTGCGGCTCTTTCACCAGGAGGGACTATCCATGGGTGCGATCTCAACTCGCCTGACCCAACAGTTCTCCCCCGCCCTCAGCTTTAATAACCAGGTGCAAATTACCCGCCTGCTAAGACTCAAAGAACTCCGCACCCAGATCCACCAAATCACCCTCGACAACATCAAAACCTTTGTGTACGAAGCCGCTGGCCAGCTCACATCGGCCCAGCGCTTAACCGAACTCAAACCCGCCATCGAAACTATTCTCACCCAGACCATCGACCAAATCATCGGCGAAGCCGCCGCCGAAGCCCAAAGCCCCCAGCGACATCAGCCCGCCAGCAGACTCGCCATCACCCTATGTGAGGTGGTGGATAGCCTAGCCGCTGCCTAGTCATTCAGTCCGGGCTAGAGCCAATTACCCAGCAAGATAAAGGGCGCCCAGTAAAAGGGATGCTGAAACCCAGGCGTATGCAGAATTTTTAATTGAGCCTGCTGTAGGGCCTTGGCCTTAGTCAGTTCCGTAGCCGTCAGCTGCCGATAAAATTCACTCATCAGCTCAGATGTACTGGTATCATAAACCGCCCACAGTGTCGCTAAGGTACTGCGAGCCCCGGAGCGCGTTGCTACCCCAGCCAGTCCCAACACCGAGCGCTCGCTGCCCGCTGCGGTTTCACAAGCACTTAAAATCAGCAGTTCCACCTGCCGCTCTCGGCTCAGTTCGCTGGTTTTGAGCAGCTGACTCAGCTGGTTGACATTGAGTTTGCCCTGCCAAGTCAAAATGAAGGTGTCTTCGAGGTTCTCGTCAAATTTACCATGGGTGGCTAAATGCACAATCGGCGCAGAGGACGTGGCAATCCCCGTCTCTAAGGCTGTACTGGTCGCCTGTTCATTCAGGAGAACTTTACTACCCACAATTTCACCAATGCTCGTCAGCTCCGTCTCCACCCCCGGCAGCTCGCTAAACTCTTGCTGGGCTGCGGATACACCGGCTAAAAAAGCCTGGATTGAATCGCGAGCAATGGGTTTGGGATCGATTAGCTGTAAACCGGGGGTGAGGGCCACAGCATACTTTTCAATCAGATAGCGTTGTCCATCGTACAGGGCCGCCATCGAAACATTGCGTAGGTTACCGTCCAAAACAAACACCAGCGTATCCACATCGGTGAGGGCCAAATCGGCCTCTAGGGGCTGAATTAGCCATTGGTAGAGCTGCTGGGATAGGGGTCTAATATCTTGACTGGGGAACTGGGGAACTAATTCCTCAGTCTTCTGACCCGAGTCTGGACTGCCCAAGCGGCTCTCAGTCAGAGCCTTTTTGAACTGGATACCCGCTGCCCAATTTTTGATGACGGTGTCTAGCTCTGCCTGACTGACTAAACTACTGTGGTGGATAATCTGGTCGGGGAGGCTGAGCAGGATTTCTAGGCGATTCTCCAACATAATTGGGTAAATCACCGCTGTTTTTTGATCGATCACATCATCCAAATTAACGGTTTGAATCTCTAGACAGGCCTCTCGAAAAAAGTTGTCTAATTCTGCCAGTTGTAGGGATTCCAATACCTGACGAGCTTCCCTGAGGTTGTCCTGGTAAGCTTCATCCTGAACATCGGTGCGGAGCAACAAATCGATAAAATTACGGTATATCGGTTCCACCCGTTGTTGAAAATCAAATGCGGCGTCAGCCCCCTTGGCCGCCAAATCATTGCGGAGTAAATTAGTGGAGTTAACGGCGGCGCGACAGGCTTTGATCGCCTCGTGGCTGTTCTGTTCATCGGTATTTTGGAGAATCTGACAGAGCTGTTCTTGCAGCTGATATTCCACATCGGGTAGGTTGGCCCCTTGGGCCAGACTCAAGGCAGCTAGGGTTTGCTGCTGAGCAATATCCCACTGCTGGGTTTGACTGTATAGCTGGCCGAGGCCGCCTAGGGCATAGATTTGGGCTTTGATATCTGGTACTGTCTGGGCTGAGTGATAGGTGGTGAGCAGCAGGCTAGCAATGGTTTCCCCCGAGGGCAGTGTGTCCACCACCCTGAGCAAAGGATCATCTAAAGCTGCTGCCCCTAGCGATCCAGGTCCAGACAGACCGTCGGTGACTAGACTGTCGGCTGGTTGTTCTATGTTGCCACTGTTTGCTCCACCAATCTCTGCATTGCCCACACTGATATTGGTCCTCTCTGCACTGCTTTCTAGGGTTACTTTGTTCCCTGGAGCATTGGTTGTTGCCTGTCGTTGATCTAGGGCCCTATCCAGGGCCTGTCGCAGATCCAACAAGGTTTGGGCAAAGGTCAGATGGAGATAAAGGGTCTCGTGGTTAGGGGGCTGGGTCTGTAACTGGGCAGTCAAGACCGGCAATAGGTCGGCCACTGGAGCCCAGTCTTCGCCCTTGACGAGTACCTTGAGCTGGCTTACCTGGGCCGCTAACCCCAGGGGCTCTGGGGCGGTGCCAGCCGAAACTGCCGCCGCGGCTTGGTATTGGGTCAGGGCTTCTTCTGGGTTGCCCACAGCTTCAGCCAGGAGGCCCAGGCTGCTATGGACTGAGCTGATGGCCGAGGGCAACGCCAGCGCCTGGGCAAGGGTTAACGCTTGGTCCAGTTGGGCTTTGGCGGCCTCTTTTTGCCCCGTGAGCCGCAACAGATCACCGTAGGTGCGGCGGGCATCCACCATAATTTCATCGGTAATTTCATCCCTAGGCTGTACTGTCAGTGCGGCCTGTACCTGGGTTATGGCCCGGTCATAGAAGCCAGCGGACTGCAGGGCCCGGGCCTGACTGACGTAGGCCTGGGCCGTTTCGCGGGGCTGGTTGGCCCGTTGGTAGGTGGTGGCGGCCTGCCCCCAAAGGTCAGCGGCGGCGCTGTGATTACCCTGGGCCACCCGCAGCCGGGCCTGAATTGTCAGCAACTGCCCTCGACTGGCCCAAACGGTCGCTGGCGCTGACGCATCCTCTGGCACTAGGGCAAGGGCTGCTGCAATCGTAGCCTCAGCCTCGGGCCACTGGCCTAATTGCTGCTGGCTCAAGGAGAGATTGGCGAGGGCGAGGGCGGCCCGCACGGGCTGATTTTCGGTTTGGTACTGGGTAGCGGCTTGGTTAAAGGCCGTTGCTGCGCCACCATAGTCTCCAGCGGCATAGGCGGCCCGCCCTTGCTGGTCTAAGCTCGTGCTGCTTTGGGCTTGGAGGATGCTCATGCTAGCGGTCGCTGTTGTCACTACGGGGGGCAGCAGCAGACAGAGGAGGGTAGTAGCCAGGGCTAAACAGATCAACCGACGAGGACGACTCAGCCATGGCCAGTGGGGGTGTTGCGATCGCATCATTGTTCCTCATTGACAACAGTTAACAGCATGGGCAAGCATTGGACAGCACTGGACTCAAACCACCTAAAAGGCGCGATAGTTGAACGAAAAGTGAATCCCATTTTCCTGTAGAGAATCGCCATCGGCATTCCCATCTAGCAAGGGAATACCCCAATCAAGCCGGGCCGTCAGATTGTGATCCAATCGCCACAGCAAACCTACCCCCGCCGACAGCAGGGCGTCGGGGTCAGGGTCTTGCTGCCCACCCCCATTCCAACCAAATCCGCCTTCAATAAAGGGGGTAAGCTGCAACAGCGAACGTCGCGTTGGTGACCGATAAAGGGGTAGGCGCAACTCCGCCGAGGCCGACACTCCATTATCCACCAGCAACAAATCCTGACGATAACCCCGGACCGTATTCGCTCCCCCCAAGCCAAATTGCTCCAGCGGCAGGAGCGCCCCATCCGCCAGTTGCACATCCCCCTGTAGGATCAACAACGTATCCGGAGCCAACAACGAGAGCCACTGCCCCTGACCCCGCCAGGTAAAAAACTCACTGTTGGGACTGGCGCTGGATGTGGCCCCGAGGACATCTAAACCCACACTAAACTGCGATCTGGCCGCTAGCACCTGCTGGGGCTCCTGCTTCACCCACTCCTGAAAAAAACGTAGGGCCGTCACTCGACTGCGACCATCATCATCCGCCCCCCGCGTCGGAAAACTCACCGCCTCACCAAAAAAATCTTCTAAAAAGATACTGCGACTGCCCTGACGAGACGCGGTCAACCCCAAGGCAAATGTTTCCGTTGGGGTTTTCTTCAGCGGCTGTCGCCAAGTCACCTCATAAAATGCCGCATCCGACTCAATCTCTAAAATCTCGAAGGGGTCCTCCAGCACTTCGCTGCCCGTAAACCCAGCGCTAAACTCTAAGGTGCCATCCCGAGGGTTCAGAAAAAAACGATAGTCCACATCGGCGGACCATAGTCCCTCCGTCCGCCCTAGGCCCACACTGAGCCATTCACCGTTACCCAAAAGATTGGCTTCAGTGTAGGTGATCTCTTGCTGAAACGTCCCTACACTAGGAGAACGGGAGTTGTCCGCTCGCAAATCAAACCAGTTACTATCGGTCTCTTCCACTGTGACCGTGAGTAAACTTGTACCCTGCTGCGGGCCTGCCGATAGCTCCGCCGATACCCGCTGAATCAACGGGTCTAACTGTAGCAACTGTAACCCCTCCAACAGATCTTCAAGGCGCAGGGGGGTATCGGTAAAGCGCTCTAGCCGCCGCCGCACATAGTCAGGATTTAACCTGCCAGGGCTGACCACTTCAATCGCCTCTAAGCCGCCTTCAATTACAGTGACCTTGAGGGTACCGCCCTCAGGGGAAAACTCTTGGGGTGGAATAATCGCCACCGACGTCACATATCCGGCATCGCTGTAGAGCTGGGTAATGGCCGACCGCACCCGAAAAAGCTCCGTAAATGACAGTTCCACCGGTAGCTCTGTCCCTAGGGCTGCTTTCACCGCCTCCGTCAGCTCCGTCGGTGTAAATACAGTGCTGCCATCAAATTCAAATCCACTAATTACAACCGTTTCCGGAATCTCTGGCCCCGGTACCGGCGGCGCTGGAATCGGCTGATTCTCCAACAACGTTTCCGGTGGAGCAATGGGCTCAAAAATCTCTGGCCGCTCAAACCCCTCTTCTGACGGAGGCTCAAGGGTGGGGGTCAGCGGGTCTACCCCGGTTGATTGGGCGCTGGCTGGCAGGGTAAAACACAGGGTACTCAGCGGTAGAGCATACAGCCACAGTCTCAAATATTTAGAAAACATGGCAGGTTAATCCAGGAAACACAGCCGTATCGGTCCGCTCGGCATGGGCGGCTAGAACCACCTGGCCATCACCCCCATAGCGCCAGGTTTGGGCCTCAGAAGGGCTACCATCATCCATGGCGGTGGCAGGCTGAGGCTGGGCGGCCACCCAGGCATCGGCCTGGACCAAGTCCCCGTCATCGAGACTAGCCAATTCTGCTGGAGCCCCGGTTCCGGCTAACTGTTCTTCCGGTGTCGCCGATAACCCCTCACGCCCCGTCAGGGTCAAGTCACCAATATTTTGCGCCGCTGTCAGGTCGCCAGACCCACAGCCTTGGGCAATCAGTCTAGAAGGGTCAACCGTATCTGGCGCCGGTTCTGCCGTCGGTTGAAACGAAGAGAACTCACTAAACTCCCCCAGAATGGCCCCATCCGTAGCCCCCCCAGTGCCATCAAAGGTAATATCGTTGCTGGTGGGCTGGGCCTGATCACGAACGGCTATGTTCCTTAAAAAAGGAGGTGCTACCCCAGGGTCTGAAATAAAGAAAACAAAACCGGCCTCAGCGCCTGCCCCATCTGCGTTAGTAGATATATTGTTATCAGCAGACGGTGACGCAATCACTTCAAAATCTGTAAATAGAGCAATCCCCTTGAGTAAATTATTTGCTGCACTAGTGCCAGCATCTGTGGTCGCAATCGTTTCCACATTACTACTGTTGGCCAAGGCCAGAAACTGACTATCTAAAATAACCAGGCCGCCTTGTCCAGAGGTACTACGGGCCGTAATTCCCTCAAGACTGCGGTTGGCCGCGATCAGATCCGCTTCAATACCAATTAGACCCGGTTCTCCGGTCCCTTGGTTGTCCACCGCTACGGAGCCACCATTGAGCAGGCCCACCCGTCGAGCCTCAATCAAAATCACCCCAGGTTGTTGACCGTTAATGCTGGAGGTATTGGGAATGGTACTGGTTGTTTTGCTAATAATGTCGCCCCATTCACCCCGCACAATCACATCCGTATCCACCTCAATAAAGATAAACCCGGCTCCGCCCTGGCCATTGTTAGAGGTGGTAATCCCCGCAAATCCATCACGGCCGTCAATGTCAAGGGCGTTGGCCTCCAATAGGACCAGTCCAGCATTGGCTGAGGTATTCGTGGCCTCGGGGTTACCTACGGAACTAAAAATTGACGTCCCCAAAACCGGATCGCTGCCAATCAAAGATACGTTTCCGGTGGCTGTAATGTAGATCGTCCCGGCGAAGCTATCCGGGGAAACAACATCATCTCGCACAGAGGTCTGAACCTGGGATGCCTCCGTCAGGGTCAAATCACCGGTATCTAGAAATACAAACCCACCCTGACCGCCCGCTTCCTCCACGGAGGCAAAGATAATGCTGCCGTCTCGCAGCTGGATTTCCCCTGCCGCACTGGTTTGTAACCCGATAAAGCCAGCATTTCCCTGGCCGATGGACAAGGCTTCTAAGGTGGATTGCTGATCTAAAATAATGGCTTCTGTGGCCCGAATGACGATCCCTCCAGCATCGTTGAGGGAGTTAAATGTAAACTCTGTATCGTCAAAGAGGAAAGAAGAATTAAAGTCTGAGGCAAAATCGGCGGTTGTAGAGATTGTACTGTTGGTCAGGGAGACAATGCCGTTACTCCGTGACTGCAGGGGGGTATCAAAACTCAGCCCAATGGCCTGTCGGTCTGGAGTGTTGATATTGACGGGAACGACGGTCAGATTGACGGAGTTAGCCTGATCTCCAAGCCCCAGTAGTTCTACCCTGCCCGTGGGGGCAGAGAGATTAAAGTCGGTGAGGGTGACTCGGCTTCCCAGCAGGGCCAAGGTTCTTTCCACCTCGACTTCAATAGTTGTGCCGACATTGCCATTGGCATTGATCTGGCCACTGTTGGCGTCAAAATTAAAGGCGAGGGGGACCGCATCGGTAAACTCATTGAGGGTCGGTTCTGTAGTGTCAAACAAGACGCCGTCTGAGAAAAGTAGGTCGCTGGCGGTCACGGCAAAAAATGAGCGGCCAATGTCTAGGTCGGCACCGGGGCCAAAGACTAGACCATTGGAGTTAATTAGAAATAAGTTGGCATCGTTGGCCCTGAGCAGTCCGTCTATGGTGGAGGCATTGGCCCCGGTCACTCGGGTAATTATGTTATCTACGTCAGGGGAGAACTTGATAAAATCAGCGATTGCACCATTGAGAACATTAAAGTCTTGAAAACTGTGGAACTGGTTGACTAGGCCAGGGTCTTGACCAAAAACCGTGGTCCCGGTGATGTCAAACCCGGCGGCAGTCGGTGTCACTGATGTGTTCGTGCTGCTGTCGGGGATGGGCAGTTGCGCCAATGCGGGGAGCTGTAGGGTTGCGATCGCAACCACCACTAGGTTAACTAGACTACAAAAATTGCCTGCCGTCATATGTTTGCCTAAGGGAATCCGTCTATACTCAATATGCAGCTCTATCTATGGGCGACTAAACTTAGTACATATGCTGTGTGTAATATGCATGTACTCTAAATATTTAATGCGTGTATTCACTGAAGTGTACCATAGCAAGTTTCAGTCATTCATGGTAACTACTCAGGCTGGGGTAGGAGAGTTATAGGGTTTCCAGAGAACAATCCCATGAGGGCATCCAGAACGTTATGCCCCTGTTTGCGTAGAGTGGATAGGTAACCGCGAATACGGCAGAACATCC
>NZ_JAYGIG010000019.1:0-59864 GCF_034932105.1 Leptothoe sp. PORK10 BA2
CTCCATAATGGAACTGGCTGATTGTAATGGTTTCAGCCAGTTTCGGACATTCCAGACCGTTTGGGTACTGGGATGTTCTTTTTTAGAGACTTTCACCAGTTAGAGATGAACTTCGCACTGTCCAGTTATTGGAGTTTGTCATAGTTATTACAACTCCAATCAATCAATTAGAGTAGGTGATCGAACTAAAAACGCAGTCATTAAGCATATAACCTGGTTTTTCTTACCCTATAGCAGCGCTTTCCTATAGCGGCCTGTCCAGACAAAACGATTCAACAGTAGAGACTGAAGACTTCCATGCTGAGGAGTTTGAAAGTTTTTCAGGGGTTCTGCAAAATTCTTGGTTCAATTTCCAGTTCTCAATTTTGTCAGTTTAAGGGTGCGTTTAGTACCCTATGTTCAAGATAGCCGTTGTCTCCTCTTCATTAGACATTTTTGTAGGTTGCCCCATATGTCCAAAATATCTCGTCGTAAATTTATAGTTACCAGCGGCACTGCTACTGCGGCTGCTCTATTGGTAAATGCTTGTGCTCCGAACAGCGAAACTGAAACAGACACAGAGGCGTCTGCTCCAACAGAGGCAGCTGCTCCGATCAGTGCGGAAGATGCACCGGAAGTCACCGCTGCTAAGCTAGGATTTATTGCCCTAACTGACTCTGCACCCTTAATCATTGCCAAAGAAAAAGGGTTGTTTGATAAATATGGCATGACTGAGGTAGAAGTCCTGAAACAAGCCTCATGGCCTGTTACCAGAGACAATATGGAGCTGGGTTCAGAGGGCGGCGGTATAGATGGCGCTCATATCCTCACACCGATGCCGTACATGATGGCTTTGGGGACAATTACCAAGGCGCCCTTGCCCATGTATATTTTGGCAAGACTCAATGTCAACGGACAAGGGATTTCGCTAAGTAACGAATACTTAGATCTCAAAGTTGGCACCGACAGCTCCAAAATGAAGGAGGTCTTTGCTAAGGCTCAAGCATCTAAGAAAGAACTCAATGCCGCCATGACCTTTCCGGGCGGGACCCATGATCTTTGGCTGCGCTACTGGCTAGCGGCAGGGGGCATTAACCCTGAGAGCGACATTTCTGTTGTACCGGTTCCACCGCCTCAAATGGTTGCCAATATGAAGATTGGCACCATGGAGACTTTCTGCGTAGGTGAACCTTGGAATGCGCAATTAGTGAACCAAAAGCAGGGGTATTCTGCCCTAGTGACCGGGGAGCTGTGGAAAAATCACCCCGAAAAAGCCTTTGCTATGCGAGCTGACTGGGTAGATGCTAATCCTAAGGCTGCTAAAGCTATGCTGAAAGCGGTATTGGAAGCTCAGCAATGGTGTGATAATCCTGAAAACCACCAGGAAATGTGCGAAATCGTCTCTCAAAACAAGTGGTTTAAGGTGCCTGTGGAAGATATTCTGAGCAGAATTCAAGGAAAAATTGACTACGGCGATGGTCGGACGGTTGAGGATCCTGATATTTCCATGAAGTTCTGGAAAGACAATGCTTCTTACCCTTACAAGAGTCATGACCTCTGGTTCCTAACCGAAGACATTCGTTGGGGCTACATTCCCGCAGATACTGACACCAAGTCCTTGGTTGATCAGGTGAACCGCTCTGATTTGTGGAAAGAGGCGGCTGAGGCGATTGGAGTGGCTGCAGGGGAAATCCCGACAAGTGACTCTCGGGGTGTAGAAACGTTCTTTGATGGCGTGAAGTTTGACCCAGAAGATCCAAAGGCTTATTTGGATGGCCTTAAAATTAAAAAGATCTAAGTCCTTCTTCTAATTTTCCCGCGATTCCGGAGGAGCATCACTGATTCAACACTTCTTGATCTCGATCCGGAAAATTGTTGAAAGTCTTGCCTTAGAGCTCCGGAATCGTGGACGGGGCCATGAAGGAAGATTAATTCACAGATGTTTAATAATGGCTACCTACCTACCTACTTAGTTATTTTTTGAGCGTGAGTTTCCTGCTTCTAAGGGCATTCAGTTCTGCCTAATAGCAGAAAGCTCACGCTCGTTTTGTCTGAGTCTTAATGCGTAACCGTCCCTGCTATCTGACGAAGATTGGTCGTTTCAGCCATTTAAGGTCTGAAGACCGCTCAAGGTACAAGCTGAAACCCTATTAAACTCGTTGAACACTAAGCTCAATATGAGTTCCAGGGACGGTTACTCTTAATGCTCGATGACCTCTAGTGCCCGATGACCCCCCTAATCTGCCATGACTGCCAACCTAGACAATCGAATTGCTCAGCCGAATCCTCTGGTTACTTGGATAAAAAATCCGCCAGTCAAGCTATTTCGTCCGTTTGTTGCGCTTTTGTTCTTTTTGACCCTATGGCAGGTGTTGTGCAACGGTCCCGATGCGAACCTTCCTAGCCCGATTAAAATGTTTCAAGAGACTGCCGACTTAATTTTCAATCCCTTCTTTGATAATGGCGGTGTCGACAAGGGGCTGTTTTGGCAGATCTTAGCCAGCTTGCAAAGGGTGGCCATTGGCTACTCCCTGGCTGCCGTAGTGGGTATTGGCCTCGGCATTTTGATTGGCTCTAGTCCGTTTATGTTTGACGCGCTAGATCCGCTGTTTCAAATCTTGCGAACGGTGCCACCTTTGGCTTGGCTACCTATCGCGCTAGCGGCTTTTCAGGAGGCCAACCCTTCTGCCATTTTTGTGATTTTCATTACCGCAATTTGGCCCATTATCATCAATACTACGGTGGGTGTGCAGCAAATTCCTCAGGACTATAAAAATGTAGCTAAGGTTTTGCGGCTGAAGGGGTTCAAATATTTTACGGAAATTATGTTTCCCGCTGCCGTTCCCTATATCTTTACCGGTCTTAGGATTGGGATTGGCCTGTCTTGGCTGGCGATTGTTGCCGCAGAAATGCTGGTAGGTGGCGTTGGCATTGGCTTCTTTATTTGGGACTCTTACAATAGTTCTCAGCTCAGCGAGATTATTTTGGCCCTGATTTATGTGGGGATTGTGGGCTTGATTTTGGATCGGATGGTGGCTGCGATCGCAGGCTTGGTCGTGCCCCCAGAGCCACAGGACTAACGATCTGCTCGGAGCGAGCGCGTGTATTGGAACGACTTATTTTTTGGATGACCCTACTATGACTGCGTTTTTAGAGATTGACCATATTGATCGGGTGTTTCCTCTGGTAGATGGCGGTCGCTACATCGCGCTCAAAAATATTAGCCTGGAAATTAAACCCGGCGAATTTGTTTGTTTGCTGGGTCATTCTGGCTGTGGTAAATCGACACTGCTCAATATCGTTGCTGGTCTCGATCGGCCTACCCAGGGCAGCATTATTTTGGAAGGTGCAACGGTCAAAGAGCCAGGGCCTGACCGGATGGTCGTTTTTCAAAACTATTCTTTGCTGCCCTGGAAAACGGTAAGGCAAAACATTGCGCTAGCCGTTGATCAGGTCTATCCCAAACTGTCGGCCGCAGAGCGGCGAGACATTGTTGAACAAAATATTGGCATGGTGAATTTGCGCCATGCGGCAGACAAGCGACCAACTGAGCTGTCTGGTGGGATGAAGCAGCGGGTGGCGATCGCCCGCGCCCTAGCGATTCGGCCCAAGCTGCTGCTGCTAGATGAACCCTTTGGTGCCCTAGATGCTTTGACCCGAGGCAGTCTGCAAGAGCAGCTCATCACCATTTGTCAGGAGAATCAGCTGACCTGTTTGATGGTGACCCACGACGCGGATGAAGCGCTGCTACTGGCTGACCGCATCGTCATGCTTACCAACGGGCCTAGCTCTCACATTGGTCAAATTATTAATGTCTCTATGCCGCGCCCGCGCCATCGCCTAGAGGTGGTCAACCATCCCGACTATTACACTCTGCGCAATGACATTATCTATTTTCTCAACCAGCAGAAAAAAGCTAAAAAGCGTCAGCTTGAGCTTCCAGTGGTGGTCACCGGTAGGGGGATAGAAAAGGTCAGTCTCAAGTTAGGATTTTTGCCTCTGACAGACTCAGCGCCTTTGATCGTGGCTCAAGAAAAGGGATTTTTTGCCAAGCATGGTTTAACCGATGTCACGTTAGTCAAAGCAGAAAGCTGGGATGCGATCGCCCAAGGCATTGGCAGCGACGAGCTAGATGCGGCCCAAATGGTGGCCGGCATGCCGTTGGCACTTTCGATTGGCACAGCCAAAGCGCCGCCATCGCCCACCGTGACCGCGCTCACCTTATCTCGTAACGGCAGCGCCATTACCCTATCAAGGCGATTTTACGAGGCGGGAATTCGTAGCCTGAGTGATTTTAAGCGTGCGATCGCAGAGCACCCCGAGCGCAAGTACAAGCTCGGTATTGTGGCCGAAGCTTCTATGCACAACCTGATGCTTCGCTACTGGCTCGCCACCGACGGCATCGATCCCGATCGAGACGTTGAGCTGAGCGTGATTCCACCGGCTGAAATGTTCAACAGTCTCAAAGCAGGCATCATCGACGGCTACTGCGCAGGCGAGCCCTGGAACACCAAGGCAGTTGCCGAAAAAGTGGGCTTTGTGATCGTCACAGATGTAGATATTTGGCCAGACTATTTAGAAAAGGTCTTAGGGGTCAAAGAATCATGGGCCCGTCAATATCCAGATACGCACCTGGCGCTGATCAAAGCGTTGATTCAAGCTTGTGAGTACTGCGATAATCGCAGCCATCGAGCAGAAATTGCCCAGATGCTGACAGCGCCGCAGTATTTAGATTGTGAGGTTAGCTATATTCTGCCTGGATTTATGGAGCCCTACGATCGAGGCACTGAAGCCGCGCCTGCCCTAATCCCGACATACAACGATTTTTATGTGAATAAAACCAACTGTCCCAGTCGGGTAGAAGGTCTGTGGGTGTTGGTACAGATGGCCCGATGGGGCATTGTGCCGTTCCCTCGCAACTGGATTGAAATTGTCGATAGGGTACGCCGCACCGATGTCTATTCTGAAGCGACTCAACAGCTCAACTGGCCGGGCCTAGAACCCGAAAGAACGTCCTTTACGCTGTTTGATGGCAGTGTATTTAACCCCGATAATCCGGTTGCCTATCTTCAAGGCTTGGAGATTAAACGAGAGACTAAGATTGAGGAGGTGCAGATGGATACTGTGGCCGCCGCAATCGCCTAGCAACAGCATCTTCAATCATCACCTATTTTTCCTCCTTGATTTTTCCACGGGTTCCAAACACTATGCAAACCACCTATAGCACCGACCAGGGGCTCCCCCCCTCGCCCAGTCCATCTAAGTTTCTAGAGTTTGTCGGTGTCTCTAAAGTTTATCCCACCAAAACCGGCCCTTACATCGTCTTAGAAGATGTTAATTTGACCATTAACGAAGGTGAATTTGTCTGCCTGATTGGTCACTCGGGCTGCGGCAAATCGACCTTGCTAAACATGGTCTCCGGGTTAAACACCCCGAGTGCAGGCCAAGTCATGCTAAAGGATCAAAAAATTGTAGAACCCGGCCCTGAGCGCATGGTAATTTTTCAAAATTACTGTTTATTGCCCTGGAAAACGGCCTATGAGAATGTTCATTTGGCAGTTGAACAAGTCTATCCCCATCGCTCTGCCCAAGAGAAAAAAAATCTCACGCTAGAGCATTTGGAGATGGTGGGTCTCACGGAATCCATGCATAAAAAGCCAGCCCAGCTTTCTGGCGGCATGAAGCAGCGGGTTGCGATCGCTCGCGCTTTGGCCACTCGCCCCGAAGTGTTGATTATGGACGAGCCCTTTGGCGCCCTCGATCCGATCACGCGCGAAGAAATGCAGGAAGAACTGCTCAAAATTTGGCGTGCGCATCCGGCCACCGTTTTGATGATTACCCACGACATCGATGAAGCGCTGTTCTTAGCAGACCGCCTAGTGATGATGACCAATGGCCCAAGCGCTAACATTGGCGAAGTCTTAGATATTCCTTTTCAGCGGCCTAGAGACCGTGCAAAGCTCATCGAAACCAATGAATATAGAGATTTGCGCAACTACGCGCTAGATTTTCTCTTCCGCCGCTTTGCCCACGACGACGCCTTGGAGTAAGTCCACGGTGCCTGATTGTTGGTCCCCTTTGGGGTGAGTCCAATATTTGTGGTGAGTCCAATATATTGAGCCCAATATAATATGAGGTGCCCTGCGGGAGCGCCATAGAGCTGCACAAGTTTATACCTGGGGAAGTGTAAGCAGGTGAAGGGCTATTTTGCCCTGGCGTTTGTGGTGGCGGCATTGCTGTGATCGCTCCGCAAACGAGGACGGAGTTGGATCGGTAAGATTAACCTGCCGGGCTCGGTAATTTAATGGCGCTGTATACATATTTTTCCGGGGGTGGTGGGCGGTGGTGGTGATCCATACTATTGGGGCCACCGGTCTTAACTTCAATGCCCTATTTTTATGGATTTTCTTTATAGTCACCCTGCCTGCCTTGGCGGGAGTCGTGACCGAGACGGCCTACTGGAGTCTCTACACAAGGATTTTGGCTGACCTGGGAATAAAGATCTGGTGATCACCAAGGGACCCTTGATTCGAAATATGCGAGCTGTATGGTTGCCCACGCACATTTTCTTGGTTAGCATCTTCGGCATAATGTTAGGTGTGCCCGTGTTTTTGGCCTATTACTATTGTTAGGGAGCACCACTTTATATGGTTTTTCTGGCCAAAGAAGCTGCTAAAGATAGCTCTACCAATGCTCCCACCCCCCGAATCAAAAATGTCTTTGATCAGCTGATTGGATAGTCCAGCCATGACCCTACTAGACCGGTTCCTCAAACTATTAGAATTCTTGGAAACTGCCCAGGGATTGTTTGAATTCCTCACCGACCCCATCGGTCTATCGGGAGTGTTGGCCATTTGCCTCTACTTTCCGATCCAGTCCCTGGGCTGCGATGCATCCGCCGCCGCCGCCCTAGCCTGTACAGTGGCCCTAACATTTTTCTGCCTGGTGGAGAAACCCGATTTTTAGTGGGACTCAGCGTTAGTTGCAACTAAGTTTTCATGAATTCTAGGAAGCGGGTGACCGCAGGAGACGGCAGGATATTTGCCAATATTGCTACTCCAATCACGCGTTCTAGGGGGACTGGGATGGGGTGACTTTGCACGGTTGTGGGAATGGGCATGGCGGCTAATCGCGGCAAAATAGCAGCGCCCAACCCTTGGGCCACCATGCTCACAATGGTGGAATCTTCCTTGACGTTGTAGGCCACTTTCAGAGGCTGTTGCCACCGCGCCCAATGTTCTTTCACTGCGGTGGTGCATTCGGCATAGTTCAACAGAATAAATGAGCGGGTGGATAACTCGCTCCAGGTGATGGGTTGGGGGCTGGTCTCCTGGGCCTTAGGCAACAGCACCACATACTCATCTCGCATAATTTCCCAGGTGGTAAAGTCCTCGGAGCGGGGTAAGGGCAGCAGCCCCAAATCCGCATTGCCGCTGCGTAGGGCCTGTTCCACCCCGGCCGGGTCAAATTCATCCAAACTGACCTCCACCCGTGGATAGGCCTGTTGAAACTGGGCGATTTTGGGCGGCAGCAGATGGGTGGCGGCACTGCGAAAAGAAGCAATGCGTAAGCGACCGTTGTAAAGAGACTTTTCCAGGTTCACTTCATATTCGATAGACTCCCTGAGGTCTAAAATTTTGTGCGCGTGTTTGACGACGCGTTCCCCAATGGGGGTGAGCTTTGCTCCTAAGCGTCCTCGCACCAGCAGGGGGACATTGAGCTCATTTTCTAGGGATGCGATCGCACGGCTAACCGCTGACTGGGACATGTCCAATATCAGCGCCGCATCAGAGAAACTACCGCATTGGGCAATGGTCACCAGCACGTTGAGTTGGGAAATGTTCATCAAGAGAAGTTATGCGGTTAGCGCATAGATACAGGTCGATGGGCGATTTGATTCTGCAGATGGGGATAGCTAGGTTAAGTACATCGGCACAGTTGAGCCGCCGCTCAACACTCAAATCCTATGTTTGAACTTTATCCATTCGAAAAATTTAGAGATACTCCTAGCGTCCAATTTTTCAACATCACTGTTCCTGACTCCAATGCCCGTGATTTAGTTTTCCACCAGGGCCCGGCTATTAGCCCCCACAGTACTAAAGCAGGTGATTGGCAGTTTTATCTACACCCCCGTCAAGAAGATAATCTATTGGCACTATCTGGGGGACGGACATTTTACTTAGTCAACTTTAATTGGGCCTATCCGTTTCATCGGGTGCGCCTGGAGCAAAACGCCCAGATTTTACGCATTCCCCCCGGCACCTTCCACCGATCAGAATCCGATCCTCAAGGTTCCTTGGTGATTAATCAGGCGGTGCGCCAGGCCAGTGCTACAGTCCATAGCGAGTTTCGGGTTTATAACAGTGCTGAGATTCCTAAGCTCAAAGCTCTCTTATCCTCCGGCCTGCCACCGATGGACCATGGTTTCCCTCAGCGGGAGGAATTGGATCAGTACCCAATGGCAGCATAGAAACCCTAGACCCCACGGAAATATTGCCCGCATAAACCCCAGGACTAAAGCCAACAGGGGGCGTTGATCGATCAGCGCCCCCTGTTGGCTTTAGCGGCAAAAGAAATGCCAATTGCTAAAGTGTGCCAGACCTTGCCAAACTAAACTGAGCAGACTTCTAAGTTAGATAGGTACCTCCACAGAATGCCGTTGCCTTCACGGGCATCTATAGCAATCTGATCAAGGCTTTCATCCGATTGCGTCGCACATAGCTGCTGCTATCTAACGTTTGTAGCGCTCACCTATGGTGTGAACTATGTGCCCAAAGCTATTTCTCAAGAGCATCTATGGCTAGCTCCAGAATCCCCCAACTACAAGCAATACCTTGGCCCGTCTTGGCGGGTGCATCCTTGTTATTGCATGTAGGTGTGCTGGGCGTTGGCTTGCCACGTATGTTCCAGGTGAGTAATCCTGCCGGTTCGGTCGATATTCCCATCACACTGGTGGACGATGGAGCGATTCCAGTGGCGGTCGAACCGGCTGATCAAGCTGCGCCGGCAGATCAAGCTGCGCCGGCTGATCAAGCCGCGCTGGCTCAAGCTGCACCGGCTGATCAGTCCGCACCTACGTCGTCAGAGCCACGGTCTAATACAGACCTAGCAAGCCCTATTGGTGGGCAAAATACTGCTACCAAACCGGTAGACCAGGGAGCGGTGAAACCTCAAGATCCTGCTCCTAATTCCCCTCAAAAGCCAGCTTCCTCAGCGCCTGTAGCTCCTAATCGACCTACCCCCCAACCAGAAACCGGATCGGAAAATGCGGGCCTTGGCCCCACCCAGGTGAGTATTGTCAATGACGTCCAACTACCTAAGGATTCAGGGGGTGATCATATCGACCAGTACCCAAGTCCTATGTTTACCATGCCAGTTATGTTCGACATCCCTAGTAACCATGCTTGTCAAGGCACTCTATCCGCAGATGTGATTGACTTAGGTGTGGTGGTCGATGCTGATGGTTTAGTGTCTTCGTTTCGTCTGTGGCAGCCAGACATTTATGCTCAAAACTCGGATCTAAATTTAGCGGACTGTTTATTCAGTGTTGCCGTCGATCCCAACGCTATCCGCTTTACCCCCGCCCTGCGTCTGACCAATATAGGCGAGGAAGAAGCTGTGCCAACAGATCGAGTCCAGTTACGCTTACGGTTTAATGGAGGGTAAAGAGTCGTAATCTGATTGGGTATCCCCGTGGCAAACTGTGTTAACCTAGCAAAGCTGGTTGAGTCCGTGCTCAATTTTGCCCACCCTGCGGGTGTAGTTTAGTGGTAAAACCTTAGCCTTCCAAGCTAATGATGGGGGTTCGATTCCCCCCACCCGCTTAAAAAATGAGTATTTCAATAATTCCTGAAAGCTTTTCTCCACAGAGCTTTGAGATTTTAGGCGCAAATCAATATGCATGCGCATTTATAAATATAGGTATTGTGCATATAAATATATTTAAGGCGTAGTGTAGTAAGCTAGCTTGTTTTTTCCATGCATTTCGATCGCCGTGGTGGTGTAGATCAACCGACGAATTTCCATCGGGTAGTTAAAGGTAGGTATGACATTGTAGGTATGACATTGCAGGTATGACATTGCAGGCAATCGGAAATCGTTAAGCCCTCTATTTTTCAGGCTCGTGAAACTTTATCTCACCGCTTTCCGGAAGATCTCATTTTGTGACTTCTTCCTCCAAAGCATCTTGGAGACGCTATTCCCCTCCTTTAGAAGTTGCTTTCACCGTCCTGTAGGCCTGATCTGGTCTGTTAGGTTTATCGGGATAGCAGAGTTCTAGTAAACCATTGTGTACCATAGGGGTTAGGAAGCGATTCCGGAGACTAATCGGGTTGCGGCTCATTAATTCTGCAAGATGGGCAGTTGTTAAGTAAAGTTCCTCACAAAGTCGCAAGACAACACTCTGGGTTTGCTCCTTTTTTAACCATTTAGCCTCACGAACTGGGGCGGCGATAGATTTAAGTTTTGAGAGGTCTGCTGGAGGTAATGCTTCCAGACTTTGTGAGGAGTCCCAACCCAAACTTTGTGAGGAGTCCTTCAAACTTTGTGAGGAGTCCTTCAAACTTTGTGAGGAGTCCTTCAAACTTTGTGAGGAGTCGACATGACTTTGAGAAGAATCTGTCCTCAAACGTTGGGAGGATTCAGGCGTTAATGCTGTCGTCGCACCTGGTTCAAAGAGTTCCGGAATATAGCCTTCTCTACCAGGTAACGTGTATCGGGTGCCTCGGCCCTGCCCAACAGCGCTAAGTAACTCTCGTCGGACTAGTCTCTGGAGGATCTTTGTAAGGTCTGTGGAATGGCGAACACAAATTTCCTGCATCCGTTGGTTAGTGACTGCTCCCTCTAGCTCAGCTGTGACCAACGCTTGCACTTCTTCCTGATTTAAAGTTTCGAAAGCATCACCAAACTGATCTTTCAGCACTTGGATAGATGCCTCAGGTAACATGCTGATCATCGGTAGCACCAACCGCACACGATCGGGACGCATCTGCTCTTGAACATTAGGCGATCGCCAATGTTGTGAGGCCCATCCTTGACGGATCTTGTCGATGCCAGACCCAGCTTTTTCACCCCCGCCAATCATCTGAAACATTTTTTGGAGAGACTTATTGCGACACTCACTCACGCCCCCTTGCAGAAGTTGTACCATTGAAATCAGCAGGCTACCAGGGTTAGAGAACTCGAAGCGATCGGGGTACTTATCAATAACAACACCTCCTTGCCCACGATAGTCGGCATGGATGAGAGCATTGACCAATGCCTCACGAACTGCTTCATGAACAATAGTGTCATCTCGACGGATTAGGTCTTGTCCTAATTGGAAGGGAATTCTGAGATCTGCCGATAGCTTCTGAATGACTCGCTGATAGAACTGGAACACATTTCCAGCCCAGGTGCCATCCAGGGTGATGCGGTCAGTCCATCGAATCTTAGAAGGATCGGCTGGTTTTTCACGATAGTCCAACTGGTATTGGGGAAAAGCCTCTGGCTCTTGAATGGTCTCCATCCTGCCGAACATTAGCAATCCAGCAACCGTCAATCCCTCTTGTCCGTTGCTGCGCTCTCGTCGCCACCCCCCGAGCTTAGTTAGAAAACCTCTATCGTTCTCACTCAACCAAGGATGCGCCGGTCTTAGCGAGGCAAAGCGCTGGCGATATTGCTTCAGGCTGGTATCGTCTAGATCTTCTAATCCGAAATTTTCCAAAATTGCGCTGTCGGCAGGTTCTTCCGACTGGTCAGCCAGCAGACGTCCGACTTCATCCTGAGTGCAGTGATAATCGCCCTCATAGTTTCGCCGATAGGTTCCTGTGAGGGGATTTTGCTCCACAAACACAGGTCTTTGTCGTCGAGTCGCACGGGGTACCCTCATCGAGATGATACTGTCCTCTCGACCCTCAATCTTGATTACTCGTAAATCATTTTCAGCTAAGAGATTAATGCTGACTTTGCCTCGGTTATTGAGCGTGTTCCAGAGGTCAGACAGAATTTTGTTGGCATTGGGGACTCCAACGAGGTCAATATTCTCACCCTTCTGTTCAATACCGAGGAAGATGATGCCCCCATCAGTATTCGCCATGGCGCTGTAAGTTTCCCACAGACTTCTAGGCACTCCCCCTTTGCCAGACTTGAATTCCAAGTCAACCCCTTCACCTGTGTCAATCTGACTGAAAAGTTCCTGACTCTTCATGAGTGACTATTTCTGTGGCTTGCCAGCGTACTTGTGATGAATTCGTTTTTCGGCGGCATTGCGATAGCCCAGTAATTGCGGAAAGGTGATTTCACAATCAATGTGTTTTTCAGGGGCTTTCCCCATGTCGTCACCCTGTCCGGGTTGAGAGGCTTATTGCCACCCTCACAGGGAGTGAAGCGATTTTGGAAACAGCGACTCGGTTTCTCAAAGGAAGAGTTAACAATGGGATTCTTCATCGCAATTGACGGCATTCAAACCTTCTCCAAGCAACTCAGCTGACAGAGTACACCAAGAAACGAAAAAACATAGCTGATGGCAAGTCATTTTGCACTAAAGACTAATAATTTTAACTTATTAACGTCTTTGCACTCTTTGTGTTGCAATTTGTTTCCCTGTGTTTAATATTATTAATTTCGTGAAAGGTCTGTGAAAACTATTTTGAATAGACAAGAGCCATAGAAATGTGATGGTTCTTGTCAGAATTGCAGGTGAATGATTGTTTTAGGTTGTTCAGTGATCACTATACCTATTTGGTCAGAAACCACATCACATCACTCTGTGTCTATACCTATAAATACAAAAAAGGACCTAATCCTTAGAGTTTAATAGAAATATGCACTGGAAAATGTTGAGGTCTCTGCGATATGACCTTTACCTGCTTATGCTAGAACGGTAAGACAGTTGTCAATTACTAGTTCACTACCGTAGCCTCATGAAAGTCAAAGCGTTTCTAGGTTTAGCAGGATTAGGTGCATTGGCAGCAGTGCTGGTCGTTACTAACCCCAGTCAAGAGCGTTACAATGCGTTTGTAGCAGAAACTCTGCAAAACGAAGTCCGTTCATCTTTTTGCCAAGCCGACGAGTTGGATAGCTGGCTAGGTGACCTGGGCAAAGCCCTAGGCGATATCTGCAAAACTGCTGTTGAAAAAGGCACTCTGGTGGGTCAAGATGACCTTGAGAATTTCATCGAAGACAATACTCTGCGACAGAACTTTTGGTTATTTAGTCTCTATACCACTGAAATTCCGGTGGTCCAGGTAAGAACCCTAGGCATTTTTAACCGATTTGTTCCCATTCAACAAACAGTAGGGTAAACCCTGTGGCCGAGCTTCCCATCTATCTCGATTGCCATGCTACAACACCGGTAGACCCGCGGGTGGTGGATGCAATGTTGCCCTTTTTTACAGATTATTTTGGTAACCCTAGCAGTCTCCATGGCTATGGCTGGCAGGCTGACGCTGCTGTTAAAAAGAGTCGTGAAATCATTGCTCAAACAATTAATGCCCAGCCGCAGGAGATTGTTTTTACCAGTGGTGCCACCGAAGCTAACAATTTAGCGATTAAGGGTGTAGCAGAAGCTTATTTTAACCACGGGAAACACATTATTACGGTCCAAACAGAACACAGTGCGGTATTGGATCCCTGTCGCTATCTAGAGTCTCTAGGCTTTGAAGTTACCTATTTGCCGGTGAATGCCGATGGCTTGGTGGACTTTTCTGCCTTAGAAAAAGCAATTCGCCCCGAGACTATTTTGGTTTCGGTGATGGTGGCCAATAATGAAATTGGTGTGCTACAACCGCTTCAATCCATTGGTGAACTATGTCAAGATCAGGGCATTTTGTTTCATACCGATGCCGCCCAGGCCATTGGTAAGGTGCCCTTGGATGTCCAGGCGATGAACATTCATCTCATGTCGATGACGGCCCATAAGGTTTATGGGCCGAAGGGGATTGGAGCCTTATATGTGCGACGGCGACAGCCTCGGGTAAACCTGGTGGCTCAGCTCCATGGCGGCGGCCATGAGCGGGGCATGCGTTCTGGCACGCTCTATCCACCGCAAATTGTGGGGTTTGCCACGGCGATTGAGTTGGCAGCTGCAGAGATGGCGGCGGAAGGTGAACGATTGTGTGGATTGCGATCGCAACTGCTCCAACACCTGCATCAACTCCCCGACATCCATATCAACGGCCACCCCAGCCAACGTTTACCCGGCAACCTCAATGTTAGCTTTGGCGGCGTTGATGGCCAAAGCCTCCTGCTGGGCCTGCAACCTGTGGTTGCCCTCTCATCCGGATCTGCCTGTAGTGCAGCCAGCACAGCGCCATCCCACGTGCTCAAGGCCCTGGGGCGCAGTGACTCGTTAGCCTATGCATCCCTGAGGTTTGGCCTAGGGCGTTTTACCACAGCAGCAGAGATTGAGAGAGTGGGTCAAGCGGTTGTTGATACCGTCAATACGTTGCGCGGGCTTAAAGGGGTTTAAAGAGGTACCTTAAGCGGCATCGAGTCAATCTGGATTGAGTTACTTGCCCATTTGGCGCTTGAGCTCTTCTAATTCCGCTTCCGTTTCCCAACGCTGGAAGCTTTCTTCTAGGGGATCTAAGGGTTTTGCAGGAAACGGACTGCGGTTCCAGCCCGTGGTACTGGAGTCTCTGGGTGGTGGCTGCGCTGCCTGGGCTGCGGCTGCGGCCATCTTGGTTTTGAGTTCCTGGCGTTTGGACTGGATCTGCTGTCGCAGGGCGTGGGTTTGGGCTAGTCGTGATTTTACACTTTTCATTTGCCCCCACAGATGATTGCCCTGGCGGAGCAGGGTGGCCTCCCGTTCCTGGGCGGGCTTGACCAAATCTAGACGATTAGCGGCTTCAGCCTTGGCAATGCGCTCGTGCCAACGCTTAATGTCCTGAGCGGTCTCTAGGACGGCTGCTTCTAGCTCGGTTTCTCGCTGTTTGAGGGTGGTGAGGGTTGCGATCGCATCCTCTTCTTGCCCCCGCAGCTGCTCCTCAAGGGCCATTAGTTCCAAATGGGGGTGGGCTTTCAGGAACTCATCCAAACGAGTCTCCAAAAAGCGGCTGAAATCATCAAATATGCTCATAGATTTGCCATATCTACCCCATGTAGTTCACCCTCAAAAAAGACGGTGCTCCTAGAACTGTGCCCCTAGAACTGTGCCCCTAGAATTTCTGGCCAATGTAGATAGAGCGAACTTCACCGTTACGGCGCACTACCACTTCTTCATTGCTAATGGAGACAATACTCCAACCACTGCCCCCCACGGTTTCACCAATGTAAACCCGCTGGGATGAGCCGTCCACCTCAAAGAGGGCCGCTGAGCGATCCCCTAGTTCTAAAACACCCACTAGCTCATAGGTGCCACTTGCCGCGATGTTAGGAATGGAATCAGAAGACTGGCTAGACTGGCCTGATCTGGCAACATTGGGAGATGGCAAGGCAGGAGAGGCCGCCGTAGTTGACGGGTTTCCTGGCGTAATGGTGCGGGGAGTCGTCGTACCATTACCCGGCTGTAGGAGGGGCACAAATACTCGCTCAATCACCCCTGGTTTGCCCGTCACCTGATTTCCGGATGGTGTTGGTGAAGCCGTTGCCACCACTCCCGGTCTCTGACTCTCATTTTGAGCACTGCGTTCACCGCCAATGACTCGCAGGGAGCGGGTGAGATATTCACCAAAGGCAGTTTCCTGAGAAACGGCCGGAGCACTCGGCACAACGGGGGGCGTTACCGCTTGTAACGCAGGTTGCTGCCGCATCCACCAAACACCACCTGCGGCCAATGCTGATAAACAGGCTGCCCCGAAGAGCCAACTTTTCCAGGGTAGTTTTCTAGACGGTTGGCTGGGTGTGCCATCCTGCCCATCGGACGGGGCTGAACTAGCGGGATCAGTTTCCGTGATGGGGGCGGCAGTGCGAGCCTCTACCGCTTGATCTGCCGATAAGGGCACCAGCATGGCCGGGGTTGTGATCGCTTCAGCGCTAAATAGGGGTAGCGTGCCCCCTGGTGGCATAGCAGATACGCCATAGATTGCAGCGTCATCCCCCGCCAAAATTCGGTCAACATCATCAAAGATGTCATCCATCAAATCTTCAGCATAAGCTTCGACCAAAGTGTCAGCTTCTGGGGCAGTGCCTGCAGGGGGCACCGCTGTGGCATTGGACCGTCTAGATGGGCTCATAACTTTCGCATGCTCGATTTGACAGGAGTGACTATGGACAGGCAAATCATGACTTTTATCCACAGTCAAGCTGCCTAGAAAGTTAGCAGAGTATACAGCAAACTGAAAATAAAAATTTGCATCTTATGGAAAAAAAATTGATATATTGACCTACAAAAAAAGTCATAACCCTATCTGGTCATGACTTTTATAGATTACTTTAGGTCTCCCAAAAACTAAGGAAGCCTGGATTCGTTTTGGTGTTGCTAATCCTTTCACCAGCGCCATATTAGACAATAGGGCTAACGGGGCGTAGGATTTAGCTGCCTACGCTAAGGCGTGGGAGATATCCAGATGCCCAAAGTTTAGACTCAGGGCAAGGTTTAGTGTTTCTAAGATTTTCACCAGCCATGCCACGGAGTCTTGTTTAGCTAACTCATAGTGACTAAACAAGGTGGATAAGCGCCGTTCTAAATAGGGCTTAACCTTACGACACAAAAGTAAAATTCTTAGTAATAGACCTGTGGTTAGTGTGGCTCCCAAATTATTGATCAGGTCAATAAAGACAAAGTGGGAATGGGCACCAGTGGGATCGACCACCAGAAAGTTGAACAAGTTAGAACAGGTCCGTACCATTAAGAAGTCATTGAGTCGCTGGGTGTCATTCTCAGGGGAAATATCCCGCAAATGCTGATACAGCGCATCATTAAAGTGCTGACGACCATAGGCTGGGTCAACACCGGACAAAATGTAGTCGTAAAGATTGTCCTTAAATGATTTAAAGGATACGGATTCACAGCACTGACTGCGGAACCGCAGGGCCAGATCATTATAGGTGCGGCCACGGGAGTCTTTGCCAGAAAACTGTTGTAGGGAATCAACTAGCTCACGATCGCTTAAGAGGGTGGGGTTTGTGGCGGGACGTAACCACTGACCTTGCTGTTCTAATAGACCTTGGCGTTTTAACCTAGAACGCCTGACACGATAGTTAACATACTGGGATAAATCCAGCTCCACTTTTGTTTGAGCTTGGTTCTGTATGCGACGAACGTGGATTTTCTGCTCCTGAGGGCTTTCCTCACTCAGTAAGCAATGTTTGTATAAGTAGGGATAGCGGCCAATCAAGGTGCCCAATGGCTGGAGTGAGCGAAGTTGAAGCTCATTTTCCCGAGTCATTACCTGTACCAGACGCTTGAGCATCAGGTACTGCTCGGTTTTGCCAAATTGAGCTACGATTTCACGCAAACGTCGCACAGAGCGTGCCCGTGATACCTCACGCACAGCTGCACTAGGGGCATATTCAAACAAGCTGACTAGTTCAATAATGGCGGCCTGATACTCTCGGTTTTTTTGCCAGCGATTGATTAAAATGTGGCAGCAGCGATTCAGAATATGGTGAAAATAGTGATCGGCATCACGATCCATCAGAATCGTGTCGAGGCTGCTAACCACCTCACGATCTTCATAACCAGTACCGTCAATGAAGAGCTGGTTAAAACGCTGGATCAGTGCTTCAGGCTGTTCTGAATTAACACAGCCGAGCCAATGGTCATAAAGGACCTGTTCCTGCGGACTAACTAACCGCGCACCATAATCCGATTGTGTGTAGCCGGATTGAACGTTCACCAAAGAAACCTCAGCAAATACACCTTATGTAACTGCAAACCTATACAGGGAAAAAACTACGGCGACCACAACCCCAGTCAAACTCTCTCAAGTCTAACTGGTTATGATTACCTAAAACACGGTGAAAACTGACAAAAAGTCCGTAAATTACTGAAGGGCAAGCAACTTGGACATAAAAATTCAGCCAATTGGCTTAGATGATCAAAGGTTTAATTAAAGTTGTCAAATTTAACTGTTGGAAACCCGATTAGAGCTAATGGGGTTGTGGCGGCACTGTTAAACGAGCGCTAGCTCAAAGTAACATCTTGATGGGGTTGGGAACAGTGATGTATTACACAGTAGGTCCATCACTGTCTATCTAGTTTAGCCTACGGATATTTTCGGATAGGGTGGAATAACAGTAAGCTCTGCTAAAGCTTCTGTAAATTCACGATGTTCTCTTCATTAAGCTTATACAGAGCCCATGGATTGGAGCTGATGAATTTGCCCTGGTTACATCACTCAAACGTTTCATATGTCTGGTTTTGCTACGGTTTCTCAGATTCTTGATGCCCTGAATGATTGCTTGGTAGAGTACAGGCTACTGCCTACCCACCTGGACCAGGTGGTGAACGCCATCAGCACAGATACCCGCTCAATTCAGGCTGCAGATATTTTCTTGGCCTTAGAGGGTGAGCATTTTGATGGTCATGGGTTTGTGGATCAGGCGATCGCGGCGGGTGCGATCACAGCTATCACCCGCCAAGGGGTGATCCAAGGCGATATCCCCCGTATTGAGGTCACAGATACCCTTGCTGCCTACCAAACCCTGGGACGGTGGTGGCGTCAGCGCCTGGGACTCCCCGTTGTGGCCATTACGGGTTCCGTCGGTAAGACCACCACGAAAGAACTGATCTCGGCTGCCTTGGGCATCCATGGCACTGTCCATAAGACCCGCGCCAACTTTAATAACGAGATTGGGGTGCCTAAGACCCTATTAGAAGTCACCGCCGATCATGACTATGCCGTAGTGGAAATGGGGATGCGGGGACCGGGGGAAATTGCCCTACTGACGCAGATCGCTCAACCCAATGTCGCGGTGATTACCAACGTGGGGACCGCCCACATTGGCCGGTTGGGTTCGGAGCAGGCTATTGCCGATGCCAAATGTGAGTTGCTGGCCCACATGCCCCCGGAGGGTGTGGCTGTGCTTAACCACGACAATCCTCGGCTGATGGATACCGCCGCCCGGGTCTGGTCTGGGAAAACCATTACCTATGGTCTCACCGGGGGCCAGGTCCAAGGCCAGATCCAAGGTCCCCCCCAAGCACAGAGGGTGGTGGTGGACGGGGTGGCTTTGCCCCTGCCCTTGGCCGGTAGCCACAATGCGTTGAACTATTTGAGTGCGATCGCAACGCTCCAGGCGCTTAATCTAGACTGGCGCAGCTTGGCCGGTGGTCTCACAGTGGACATGCCAGCGGGCAGGGCCAAGCGCCATGAGCTGCCCCATGACATTGTGCTGCTGGATGAAACCTACAATGCGGGCGCTGAATCCATGGCGGCGGCCCTGCGATTACTCAAGGAGCAGCCAGGCCAGCGCCACATTGCGGTCTTAGGCACCATGAAAGAGCTGGGGCACAGGTCCGTAGAACTGCACCGGAGCATTGGTGAGTTGGTCCACACCCTAGGGCTGGACCATTTATTAATTTTGGCGGACCCGGCTGAAGCCGAGGCGATGTCCCAGGGGGCAGGGGCGGTGCCCAACCGCTTATTTACCAGCCATGGTGGCCTCATTAAACATCTGCAGCAGTTGATGCAGCCAGGGGATCGTTTCCTATTCAAGGCATCCCATTCGGTGGCCATGGATCAGATCGTCCAGGCTCTACTGGACAATTAATTAACCCGTGAATTAACCGGTTGCCCCCGCTGGAGTCATGGGGCCAGTGGGCTGAGATGATGATTGTGCAACCCCTTGCTGTCGTTACGGGGCAAGGCGTTGCCAGGTTCTAACCACCATGGCTGTGGTGAAGGATGTGAGCAAAGCTTATATGAAGCATCTCAGAATCTGCTCTACAATGAAAAACTCTGACGCATTTTATACAGTCTGATTGTGGCTCTGAACCTGACCCAAGAGCATATTGACCGCATGAAAGCCCATGGGGAGCGAGCCTATCCCCACGAAGGCTGTGGTTTGCTCGTAGGTCGGTTTGACGCGGTCACCAATGAAAAAACCTTGGTTAATTTGGTGCTGTTAGAAAATGCCTGGACTGACGATGTGGCGGCTGACTTAGCCGCGGCTGATCTAGCCACCCATGGCCAGGAAACGACCCCTGTCATGACCAAGGCCCGCCGCTATTGGATTGATCCCCAGGATCTATTTGAAACCCAGCGACAGGCTCGACAGGATGGCTTGGCGATTATCGGCGTATATCATTCCCACCCAGATGCTGAAGCAGTGCCTTCGGGATGCGATCGCGACCTTGCCTGGCCCAGCTATGCCTATATCATTGTGTCCGTTCGCCATTCCATCGCTGCCGATCTGCAAAACTGGCAGCTAGATGACAACCATCAATTTCAACCCGAACCCATGAACATTGTTCCAGCATCGGCGGCCAAAGATCGAATGCCCCTCCTGTCGTCCTGAAACTAACAACCGCTAACTAACAGCTTCTGACTAGACATTCCCCACTCTTTTTTAGTTCTCAAGGAACCATGCTGAATCCCAATTTGGATGACATCCAACTGACAAAAGAAGACTACGAACGCTACTCCCGGCATCTAATTTTGCCCGAAGTAGGCCTCAACGGTCAGAAACGCCTCAAAGCTTCCAGCGTGCTGTGCATCGGCACAGGTGGTCTGGGTTCTCCCTTAATTCTCTATTTAGCCGCCGCCGGCGTAGGTCGCATCGGCCTCGTCGATTTTGATGTAGTTGACTATTCCAACCTGCAACGGCAGATCATCCACGGCACCTCCTGGGTCAATAAACCCAAAATTGAATCAGCCAAAAACCGCATTCTCGAAATCAACCCCCACTGCCAGGTGGACTTATACAACACGCGCCTCAGTTCCGACAATGCCCTGGAGATTTTTGCACCCTACGACATCGTGGTAGACGGTACCGATAACTTCCCCACGCGCTACTTGGTCAACGATGCCTGTGTACTGCTGAATAAACCCAACGTCTACGGCTCTATCTACCGATTTGAAGGACAGGCCACCGTCTTCAACTATGAAGACGGTCCCAACTACCGTGATCTCTATCCCGAGCCACCACCACCGGGGCTGGTGCCCTCCTGTGCCGAAGGGGGAGTGCTGGGTATTCTCCCTGGCATCATTGGTGTGATCCAAGCCACCGAAACCATCAAAATCATTTTGGGCGAAGGCAATACCCTCAGCGGTCGACTGCTGCTCTATAACTCCTTGGACATGACGTTCCGGGAATTAAAGCTGCGCCCTAACCCCGTCCGTCCCGTGATTGAGGAACTGATCGACTACGAACAGTTCTGTGGCATTCCCGATGCTGCTGCTGCCGAGGCAGCGCAAAAAGCAGCCAGTGACGAAATCAGCGTTACCGAGCTGAAAAGTCTCCTGGACAGTGGCATGGATAACTATATTCTCCTGGATGTACGCAACCCCAATGAATATGAGATTGCCAAGATTCCTGGTTCAGTGCTGATCCCCCTCTCCGAGATTGAGAATGGCCCTGGGGTGGAGAAAGTCCGCCAGCTGGTCAATGGCCATCAACTTATCGCCCATTGCAAAATGGGTGGACGCTCCGCCAAAGCCCTCTCCATTCTCAAGGATGCTGGCATCCCAGGTACTAACGTTACCGGCGGCATCCTCGCCTGGAGTCGCGAAGTGGATCCATCGGTACCGCAATACTAATTCGTTAGCACTCTCCCTAAATTCCTCTCCCTCGGGAGGGGAATTTTTTAGGTCTTTTTCCTTTTTCTTCTGACCCATGGGGAGAAGGTAACCTTCTGACCCCAGATAAAAAGATAACGCAGACTAAAGGTATCTCTAATCCATCTAATCTTTTATATAGACGTTGTTTGTAGCGTCTTCCCTAACCATGTCTCTCAAAGACCGTATTAGCGACGAAATTAAAACGGCCATGAAAGCCCGCGACAAAGTTCGTCTGCAAACCGTGCGCAGCATCAAAAAAGTGATCCTTGATAGGGAGTCGGAGGTTCGTCCCCTGGGACAAGATGGCCTCACCCCTGAGCAAGAAATTGAAGTGGTGACTCAGCTGGCCAAACAAAGAAAAGACTCCATCGAGCAATATCAAAACGCAGGGCGGGATGACTTGGCGGAAAAAGAAGCCGAAGAGCTTGCTATTCTACAAGAGTATCTCCCAGAACAACTGTCCGATGATGACATTGCTGCGGTCATCGACGAACTAATTGCTAAAACTGGCGCCACAGGCCCTCGTGACATGGGAAAAGTCATGGGCCCTGCCATGCAACAAATGAAAGGAAAAGCCGATGGCGGCAAGGTTCAGGCGCTGGTCAAAGCGAAGTTAGCTGGGAGCTAATCCTTAGTAGAACAGAAGCTGGACAGACAAATAAGGGCACCACTATAACAGTGGTGCCCTTGTTAATGTTGTCAAAAAGGTGATAGCAGAAGGTTTGTTATCAGGCCTCCATTAACAAATTAGACTAACGCCGGGGCTGGTAATAGACCTTTTGACCTTCATTAGGTACAAAAATACACTCCCGCGCAGAACGCCAGAAGCTAGTCCAAACAGAGTCTTTACCCTCACGGTAATAGTCTCCCAGGATCGGCTTAATCGCCTCAGTGGCATCTTTCAGATGGTAATGGGGCATGTTCAAAAAGAGGTGATGGGCCACATGGGTACCAATGTTGTGGTGAATGGCGTTAATAAAACCATAGTCGCGGTCAATGGTAGACAGCGCACCCTTGAGAAAGTACCAGCTATCGTTGCGATACCAGGGAATATCGGGCTCTGTGTGGTGCAAAAATGTTACCAAGTCTAACCACATCACAAACACCAGGTAGGGCATGACGTAGAAGGTAATCAAAAAGCCGAGGCCAAACTCAAATCCGACCCAGCCCAGAAAGCCCACAAAAAGGGTCCAACAGGTGGTACTGGTGATAATGTCCCACTTCTCAGAAGCACGAAACAGGTCACTCCCCGGCATAAAGTGAGAGCCCTTACGCCCGGGAGACCGCTTAAACAGATAAAACGGATAGGCCAACAGAAAGAGATTAAAACGAATGGCTCTACCAATGGTATCCATTTCGTTATAAGTGTTTTCTGAAATGGGATACCAGCTTTCGTCGGTGTCGATGTTACCGGTGTTGGCATGGTGGGTGCGATGACTGATTCGCCAGCCATGGAATGGCACCAAAATGGGGGTGTGGCTAAGGTGACCAATCAGATTGTTGAGCCACATATGTTTGGAAAAAGAGCGATGACCACAGTCGTGACCAACAACAAATAAGGCCCAAAACATGGTGCCCTGCATCAGCCAAAACAATGGATAAAACAGCCAGGAATCCAGGCTATAGGCTATCCCATAGAGACCAGCAATAATACCTATATCAAGAAAAAAGTAAGCTAAGGAGCGACCCGTAGAGGGTTGAAAACAATAGTCTGGGATTGCATCCTTCAGGTCTTTAAGAGTAAATGGAATTTCTCGTTTAGAAGGGTCTAAAGACCCGGTTGGGCGGGTAGTTAATTGCACTTATTACCTACGTTTGACAGATCAAATCGACTTCTGCAGCTCAAACCCTTGATAGACCTATGGAGATCCCTGGCCTGAAGCCTCAAAAGTCATTTACAAAGCTTTACAGTACTATAGAATGAGTCCTGAACGCTCGGCTGGGCAGTCAATTCAGAGAATTTCCTGATAAAACGCCTAGGGTTGAGCAACGTTTTATACCTGGGGTGATGGTGGGGACGATGGCGGTAAGTAATGGACTATGGCCGCCATTACTTGTGGTAACTCCCACCCTGCAAAATGGTTTTACCGCGATAAAGCTGTTCTAGCAGTAGCAAGCGGGCCACTTCATGGGGAAAAGTCATGGCCGATAAACTCATCACCTGGTAAGCCGTCTGCTTGAGATGCTGGCTCACACCGGTGGGGCCACCGATAAAAAAGACGAGGGTGCCCGAGGCTTCTTGCCCTAGCCAATGGCCAAACTGCACCGAGTCAAACTGTAGGCCGTCTTCTGACAGCACCACTAGTTTGTCGTAGGTTTTGAGGGACTCAAGGACTTTACGAGCTTCAGTCTCTGGCTCAGTGTCCTTGATTTCTAGGAGGGCAACTTCAGGCAAACGCTGGGCATATAGGCCAATGCCGTCTTTCAGCCAGCCCTTTTTCACCTTGCCCACCGCAATAATTTTGACCTTTGGAAAACTCTGCCCCATGGGTTACTAATTTGGCGTGAATATCACCATGCATCCCCTAATCTAAGGGGGTGGAGACAAACTCTGGCAAGGTTTCGGCCTGGGCAGAAAATTTGGCTAATTGAGGATAGGCCTCCGGTGTGATCACATCGGCTGTATAGAATTGGGTAAACCGCCAGGCCACGGCCACAGAGATATCAGCCTGCATCAATGGATTGCAGGTCAAACTGTCGGTGCTCTTTTCTAGTTCTCCATAGGCTGCATGGAGCTGGGTAACTACCCGTTCTACCCAAGGTTGATGTTGCTTTTCGGTGGGTCGCAGGGTGCGTTCATAGACGATTTGCACCGTTTTATCACAGGCCATGAGGGCCAACCCAATTAACCGTAAGGCTTGGGTTTGGGAATTTTCAGGTAGCAAGCTCGCGGCTGAGATCCCTTCGACATACTGCAATATCAGGGTGGAGTCCACTAAAACGACGCCGTCGTCGGTGACCAGGGTGGGTGCTTTGACGATGGGATTAATGTGACTAAAGGCTTCAAAGTCGCGAAACACCGAGAGAGACTGATGCTCAAATGGAATTTTTAACCGCTTTAGGGAAATAGCGACCCGTCTCACATAGGGTGAATCGAGCATGCCAATCAGCTGCATAGGCTACCAGGGGTAAGCGAATACTTCTGAGGGTACAAGACCCCCGAGGCTAGGGGTAATGACTGATAGGTTTCTTTAGGTCCGTTTTTTTAGGGGCCGAAAGGGCATTTATGACTGTTCCATGATATGGTCAATCGCCCATCTAGCTGCCGCGAGACTAATGCGGGCCTGCTCCATGGGGGATAGGGCTTCCCACTCAAGATCCCGGACAGAATTAATCGTGGACTCTAGGATTTCCTCTTGACCGCGCATGGCGTGGGCCAAGGGGCGAGCCATTACCTGCAGATCGGCCTCATCCCATCCAGTGAGGGTATCGCGCACGCAGACAATCAGCTGCTCGGCTAGGGGGCGGCCTGTATTGACCACTTGGTTCACCTTAGCGGCGATTTGTTCGATCACATTTTGGGACAGACGACGAGCAAAGCGCTGGGCTAGGGCCGCCTGGATAGATGCAGTCCCCCCCCAAATGGTATCGAGCTGGGCTGAGAGGGTTTGCCACCCAGCATGGGCTTCCTCATCGGAGAGGTCTAACTCATCGCCAGTGGCCTGGTTAAAGTACTCGGCGGATTCGGACGGAGCCCATGGATAGGGCTGTTGGGGTGACAAAATAGCCTGCAGCATTTCCTGCTGGGCTTTGTCTGCTGCGGATAAGGACTGATTGGATGAAGAATTTTTGTGGCTGACCATGGTAGTTTTACCCTCCCATAAGTTCGTTGAGCTGTGACAGGAAGAGGATACAGGCTTGATTTCAATTGTTCCGCATCTAATGTTGAACTTAAAGTTAACTTACGCTAAAAGACGTAGGTTCTTATCCCCAAACAGTGATTTTTTTGGTTTTGTTAGGATGTTTAGGCATCAGCCTAACGAGATCTGTTTAGGCATCAGCCTAACGGGATATGTTTAGGCATCAGCCTAACGGGATATGTTTAGGCATCAGCCTAACGGGATATGTTTAGGCTTGGGCTGTGGGTTCAATGATGAATTCTAGCAAGCAGCCGTCAGAGCTGCCAAAGCGTAGCTGCATGCCTGAGGCAATGGGCACTTCCTGGCGATGAATCTGCTGCCATCCTTCGGTGCTTAGGCAATAGGTGCCGTAGCGGGAAAAGTCCCGCAAAAAGTAGGTGGGCTCTGAGGTTTCGGCGGCGGCCCGACGATAAAAAATTTCGGCATGTTTGCTCGATACCCAGGGTTCTGCAATTACTAAATCGTTATCGGGTAGGCGGCCCACCCGCATTAGCCCTCGGTAAATGGGCCATACTTTGCCTTCACCGCCGATTTCGCGCAGGCTAATGCTGTGGGCGGTCCGGCCACCAATGCCAGAATCGCCAGGTAGCCGGGTGATATCCGTGGGCATGGGGGTGAGGAGTTCACCGTCAAAGTCGGGGTGCATGTAGAGCACCGGCAGGGTCCAGGCTGGCTGGTTGAATTTGTAGAGGGTGAGGAGGTGCTGGCGTGCGATCGCAACTGCCTCATCCACCGGTTTCCGGTCTGCCAAAGCCTGGGCAAACACCTGAATAAAGCTCAGGGCCTCTTCATCGGCAATGGAATCCCGCATCGCTAGCACAGCGGGCACCCCATGGTGCAACAGCACCTCCGCCAAACTACTGCGGGGAATTGCCTGCTGGCCGCTACGTTCTGGCTGAGCCCCCCAGCAGGTATTAAACACCGCCAGTTTCACCCGACAGCGGGTGAGCACCTGGGCCAGCTCAGTCCCATTCAGGGTAGCGTCGGGCTGTAAAAACAGTAGACCGCCATCGGGGGCAGGAATGCCATGGCCCGCATAGAAAAAGACATTGTAGCGATACCGCTCTAAATGCTGCACCAGTTCTGCCGGGGAAGGCTGTAGCAGCACATCCACTTGGCGGACCACCGGTCGCCCCACATTAGATTCGCCCCGACTTTCCAAAATATTCTTCAGCAGGGTGGCTTCTTTATCCAGGCTGAGGTTGGCGGCGGCTCGGTCTTCAAAGCTGGCCCCATCGTCATGGCCCACCACCAATAAAATTTTCAATCCATTGTCCAACCCCCAATCCACTAAGGGATCGACATCACTGGTGGTGCGACTAAACAAAATCTGCTGGTTTAGGGCTACCGCCGGGCGTCCAGGCTGGGACTGCATAATTTCCCAGGGCACGCTAATCAGTTCCGGATCGCGTACTTCCAACCGCAGTCGCATCACCGTACTCTGGCCCTGGGCAATCCCCCGGCTGTGGTCCAGGCTGCTCTGCACTGGCCCATCGAATAACCACTGCCAAAGATTTAGCCCCAGGTGTTGCATTAAGCGACTGCTGTAGCTAGTGGTCTGGGTGGCACTGGGGGTATCGCCCTGCTCATCCAACATTAGCTGGGGCACATAGGCCGAGGGCACATGGGGCACCTGGGGCAGTCCCCGGAGGGAAAACATCGACTGCCAGGTTTGCCATGCCTGGGATAGGGTATGGTTCCAAATCCGATCGTGGTGTACGTGGCCTCCAGGGTAGGGAGACTTCAGCACCCAAATGGCATAGTGCTCCGGATCGGCGGCGGTGAGCCGATCTAGGGCAAGCCATAGACAAAGTGACTCTGAAGATGACATGGAACCGGTCATAAACGTTCTGCCACGGTAAACATATAAAACGAACTAATCACTATCCACCGAAGATCCATTAACTATCTACCCACTACTCAGACGGACAGTTGAGCACTGGAGCGGTACCCACAATGCTGGCTAGCTTGGCTTCCAGCACCCAACCTTCAGCGCCAGAAGTTAGTGACGTTAAACCCGACGGTGTGACCGTTGCAGCTGGATCCGAGGGACGAGACGGCCTGTCATCGAGATTCACAGCACAGACTTTGAGCTTCACCCAGCGGGACTGATCCGCAGCGGCATCTTGTCGGGTGAGGACTTGAACGATGGCTCCGTCTGGTAATTGTCCTAGGGCATTGCCATCGTCCTCGTTAGGCTGTGGTGTCGTCAACAGGTCAACGGATTGACGCAGTTGCAGATAGCTCCCTGGAGTAAGGGTTGGTCTGGCTAGCTCATCGGGGGCAATGCCCACACTGTCAGTCTCTGGATTGATTTTATCTTGAATGGTTTCAGGCAGGGATGGGACGGCATTGATGGTGGTGTTCCTCGGCTCTTCCCTGAAAAACACCATGGTTAATGCCGTGGCCGCTCCCAGTATCCCCGTTAACCCCAGTAGCCACAGCCAGGGGCTAGGCCCTTTCTTCTCGGCCGGACGCATAGTGGGCTTCACCGGCAGCTGAGTTGACGTTGGCGCAGGAGGTTTTGGGCGGGGAAAATTAGGCCGGGGGAGTTGAGCAACCTCCGGTTGGGCAGGCAAGGGTAGGGGCACGGTTACAGGCTTGAGGGGCTGGATCTGACCGGCCACGATGCCGACGGTGATGTTGTCATGGCCGTTGTAGGTATTGGCCAAATGGACCAAATTGTTCACCGCTGCGGTGGGGGTGAGCTGCCCGATCAAGATGGGTAAGACGTGGGTCGGCCAGAACTGCTCGATGCGATCGTAGTCGCTTAATCCATCGGAGCACAGGAGTAAAACAATGTCCTCGTCTAGAATTAACCGCTGTACCACCACATGGAGGGCGGTGGAATTGGCCATGCCCAACGCCTGAATCAGTGCGCCGGTGCCCGAACGATTGGAAACATCGGCATAGAAGCCATATCCTAGACGAACTTCACGAGCCGCCACGTCATCATCAAAGGTGATCTGGCGGCAGCTGTTGGTACTGATCCGGTAGGCCCGACTGTCCCCCACGTGACCAATGTAAATATGAACGCCAAAAATCAGGGCCATGACCACCGTGGTGCCCATGCGATCGCGCGACTGACGCTGGGCCCGATCATTGTGCTCGGAAATATTATCATTGGCGGCACAGATGGCCTGTTCCATGGCCAAGGTGACGGTTTCTGGGTCGTGGATAGGCTGATCTTCCAGCCATTCCATTAGGGGGGCTAGTTCTTGTTGAATGGTTGCGATCGCAAGCTGGCTGGCCACATCGCCCCCATCGTGGCCCCCAATCCCGTCACAGACCAATAACAGTAGGGGGGGCCGATGCTGCGAATTAGCCTTGGGGCCAAGAATGTGGGTTTGGGTGCTACCACCGCTGGGGAAACAGGCATCTTCATTCCGTTTACGGCTAGGCCCCCGATCGGTCATCACCGATAGGCCATACTCCACCCGATAACCGGCGGCCGCCGCCGCAATGGCCTGGTCTAAACAGGTAACCAAAACCGCTGGGACCGTAATGTCCCCCTCAACCAGGTAGTTACACAGACTGTCTAAAAAGTCCCGAATGGATGGCTGGGCCTGGGGAATTAAGGTTTGCCAGGATGCCCCCAAGTTTCTCAGGGTAAACGGCTGAGAATCCTGGGACAGCTCCAAAAAGCGCACCAGGGAACCATGGACCCGCATGTGACTGCCCAGGAGCAAACTGCTCGCCACCTGCTGCTCGAGAAAATCGGGCCATAGCCCAGCAATTTGCCATAGCCAATTAAGCTGCCTCAGGGGTGATGCCGTTGACCAAACCTCAGTCAGAGCTGGTAACAGGCTGGGCTTGTCATCCCCTGGGGCCGTGGCAATGGCGGCGACATCCAATAGCAGTATGTCAGCATCCCCAGACTCCCCACTTCCCGTCCCGGCACTCCCACCAGTCCCTGAACTGAGCAGGGCATAGGGCTGGGGAACGTTGAGGCTAAAGGGGGCCAGCATTAAATAGGGCCATACATGGGGCGGTACCGGCTCGGGCGACCGGGGCGGTGTGCCAGGCTCCGTATCTAGCACGATGCGCTGATGCTTCCAAATGTAGCGTCCATCCAGATTGTCTGGCCCTAGGGCCCCCTGCCCCACCGCCCATAGATAGCGATGGGGTACGAAGGCCTGGCAGGAGACGCATTTTTCGGTGCCCTCCGGATTACTGGCCTGACATTCGGGGTTTGGACATTTAATCACTCTCGGATACCACGCGGGGTAGGCCCATACTGTAGTTGAGCACCCGGCTGCGAAGGTTATAGCTAATCTGACCTGACTGGAGTAGCGTTCTGACAAAATGCTCCAGGTCAGACCCGATCCGGCGCAGGTTGTAATCGGTCAAGGCTTCGCCATCGGCGGCCTCGACCAAGCGGTCAAACTCTCCATAGACCTGCTGGAGCGCTTCATTGGACCAATTAAACTCGTTATCAGGATCAACATCTAAGGTGAGCTGGCTCTCGCTGGGCACAAGCTCGTTGTTCTCAATGTCTCCCGCAAAAATATGAATATGGCGTGTGGTGGACTTGAGCAGCATGGATTGGTTGCATAGTTTGTAAGACGCCTACATTGTAAACGTTTACCCGCAAACCCTTCCTAGGGGACTTTTTAGCTTTGCTCTCAGTTCACATATTTCTACATTCACATATTTCTACCATTCACCTATTTACCTCACCCATGGCCCCGCTTCAAACCTACTCCGCCCAGACTAGACAGCCCCAGTCATGACGAATTACCTCAAGCTATGGCTAATGCGTCATGGGGAATCCCTAGGAAATATCGATGAGCGCTTAGAAGGGCAAATGTCCACCCCCCTATCGCCCTTGGGGCGATGGCAAGCTCAGCAGCTAGCGGCCTACCTGCACCAGCAAGGGACACCCACGGTCCTTTACAGTAGTCCCCTACAGCGCGCCGTTGAAACAGCTCACTATTTGGCCATCGACCGCCCTGTAGAGCTAGTCCCAGCTATCCAGGAGCTACACCAGGGAATTTTTCAAGGTCTGACCTGGGCCGAGGCCAGCCATCGCCATCCTCAAGTTTGTGCTGCCCTCACCCAGTCCCTCGACTATCGGCCTGTCCCTGGGGCAGAAACCCTGATGGCAGCTCACCAGCGAGCCGTGTCCTGGTACCAGACCCTCTGGCAGCGCCATGCCCCTGGGGATGTGGTGTGGATGGTGACCCATGGGGGATTTATGCAGCAGCTGATTAGGGTGATTTTGGGCTGCGATCGCACCTGGCAAATTTCCATTCGCCACACAGCTCTATTTGAGTTTTGGCTCCTCAACCCGGCTAATACTAGAAGTCGCCAACACAATCCAGAGTGTTGGAAAATTTTAAAATTCAATGAAACACCCCATTTAGTCCCCCAGGATGAACGACTTGGCCCAGGACACCCCTAACCCCTAAAATTTCTGACCCATAAAACCCCTGACCCAGGGCATCCAAGGCAAAACTCTAAATTTTCACTCCCCAAAAATAAACCTGTTGTATCCGGAGAATACTTAGGGAGCCATGGATTTTACTAAACAGGTGCTAGGTGCTGAATAGGGAGCCATGGACTTGACTAAACAGGTTTAGCTGCCAGGTGCTTAATAGAGAATCAGGCATCGTCAGAAATACTGAACTTGTAACACGAGTGAAAGGTCATGGCTTTTTTGCGGTAACCTTAACTTCCATGACGTAGGAACATCCTGGGTGACCCCCTGTCAGCTTTAATCGGGTAACCTACCTTTACTTGGGATGATTGCAGCAATAGTCTCGTGGAGGCTGTTTTCATGTCTACAACTACACTCACCGATGTGAACGACGTTTTTGGGCAAGCCCAAGACGGTAGCGTCGCAGCAATTATTCAAATTCTTAACGAGCGGCTAGCAGATCACGGCATTCGCACCCGGGCTGTCTTTGCCGATAATGTACTTCAGCTATTGTGCGAAGCCCCCACCCAGGAACAGCTGGAAAAAACGTTGGTGGTGGAGTCTATTCGCAAAATTCTCGAAGCTATCTCACCTCGCCGTATTCGGCGGGTTAAAATCAATAGCCGTTTGGTTCAAGAACAGCAGTTACTGTGGTTTGAGGAAGTCAACCGAGATCCCGATCACCATCTGCTGTGGGCGGAAATGATCACCCTGAAGCAGCCCCATTGGTTTAAGCGGATTGCCCGTGATGTTAGGCGCCCTAAGCTGCGGGGGACGATGCCCGTAGGCTCGTCTAAGTCTGACCTACGTCAGCGCAAGTCATTGCTCAGCGGCATGATTGGTAGCCTGTCCCTTGCCCTACTCGTTTTGGGGGTAGGTATTTGGGCCTATAAGCAGCGGTTCGCTCCATCCATTGCTTCTAGCGATATCCCTCCGACTTCTAGCACTAGTTCCACCAGTCCTCTAGGCCAGACCACCCCCAACCCACTGGCATCGAATCAACTTCCCTTGCCAGAATCCTATGATTCCTTTGCCCGGGCTGTCCGCATTGCTGAGCAGTCAGCTAAAGATGGTGCAGTTGCAAAAACATCTTCTGATTGGTTATCCCTGGCGGCTCGCTGGCAGCAAGCGTCGGATCTGATGGCGGAGGTTCCCACATCGGACGAACGCTATCAAATTGCCCAAGATCGGGTGGATGCCTATCGTTCAAATAGCGCCAGCCTATTACAAAAAGCTCGCCAAGTAGAGAATTAGCCCTGGCTTCATCCTCTCAGCTCAATGATTCACCTCAGTTATTCAATACTGACCCCATTAAATGTGGTTGACTTCGACTTGGCAGCCACTGGAGCGTCTTTAATTTCTTGAGTACGTAGCCGATGCTTTTGAAAGTAGCCTTGCCATGCTTGGGGGGCATTGAGGGTTTCTCCACCGTGGCTGGTGAGCCGCTGACGTACTTGGCAAAGCACCGGTGTATTGAGACAGGCCCCCGAAATGATCACCTGCCCCTTAGTTAGGGCCGGTAGCTCCTTCAGCAAGTCCCGACCAGCCGCTTCTACACCGTACTTCAGACTCTCCTGGTCCACTGGATTCACAATGCGCATGAGAAACTGGCTCATACATTGGGAGAGGACATCGGAGTCGAGTTTGCCCGGTCGCTGGGTAATCAATCCCACCCCCAGACCAAATTTTCGCCCTTCGCTGAGGATGGTTCTGAGCACTGCTTTACAGCGGGATGGTTCCTTGGCGGGGGCAAACCGGTGGGCCTCTTCCACCAGCACGAAGACTGGAAAGGGTAGATAGTTTTCATCCCCAGCTTCAATTTTGTCCCGGGCTGTATTGATGCGGGCATGGTAACTCTGGCGCAGCACCGCCGCACAGATCACTTGCTGCTCTTCTTGGCTAATTTCATTCATCTGCAGCACGGTAACCTGCCCCGGCTCAAACAGATCACGGGGGGCCATGTGGTTCACCTGATGAAAGTAGGGGGAGCGGGCCAGACGATCCAGCTTCCATTCCAAGGCTGGGGCCGATGACCCCACCTTGTCATTGCCCTCGTCATCGGCGGTGGTATCCGCTTCATAAACCGCTGCAATCAGATCGTTGACATTCCATCGATAGTCACCCCGCTTATGCTTACCCAAAATGGTAAATGCCTTATTCAGGATGGACTGCTGTCGGTCGCTCATCTCTGGCAAGAGGGTGAGAATGTCGTAATAGTCCAGGGAAGACATGCGAATTTGAATATCTTCGGGGGTGAGAATTTGCACCTTGGGGGCATAGCCATCACTGCCCTGAAAGTCTGTCTTGCCACGCATTTCTGCCAAGGTGTTGTACTCTCCGTGGGGGTCAAAGATCAAGACCGCTGCTCGATTGTAGGGTCGTAAAAGCTCTTCAATCAGCACCCCTGCCGTATAGCTTTTGCCAGACCCCGTACCGGCCAAAATGGCCATGTGGGTACTGACAATTTCTTTCACGTCTAGGGCCACAGGTACCGCTTCCCCGGCCCGCAGCAAAAGGGACCCAATGTGGGCAGACCCCATTTCCCCTGGCTGCTTTTTGTTTACCACCTGCTGCAGGCGGTCGTCGGCCACGATACAGACCTTAGCCCCTGGGGTGGGGGTAATGCGGGGATTGATAAACCCTAGGGCCGGGTGGAAGTAGCCGATGACATCCACCGTGACTTCATAAATTTCTGGATTGGGGTAGGCAAACCCGATCAACGAGGCGATGGTATCAGGGCTAATTTGGGTATCGGCAAACAGGCGGTCGGGCAAATGATCAATCAGTCGCCGGTCAGAAATCTTGCCTAGAATTTCCCAGGTCGTAGAGCTGTCATTGGGGGCAGCGATTTTATAAAATACAAACTCACCAATTTTGACCTGATGGTTATCGGCGGTAATAAAAAGATATTGGTTGCCGTCTTCGCCGGGGCCTTTGACAGTTCCGATGACCGGATTTGATTGGGCCAGTGAGGTCATAGTGGTGCAATCCCATCAGTTCTGGCCATGGGGCAGCCAGCATCACCCACTATAGTAAACTTGTATTGCTTTAGGCAATCTTAAATAAACGTATTGCCTTAGTTCAGCTGAGAACTGTGGGCCGAAAAGTACTCCCTCTTTGTTCCATGGCCGCAGTAGCATCCTGAAAAGTGTTGCAAACCATGGTAAGAAAAGGAGAACGGCATCGAAACAATGCTTCCAGTAGAAGTCCGTACGATAACACGTTCTCCATGGGGGACATGGAAAATGACGCATAGGCTATGGCTGAGTTCCCTAATATCACTGACGGGCATCCGGCAAAATAACCATGGCATCACCAAAAGAATAAAATCGATAGGATTGACTAATCGCCGCTTGATAAAGCTCCATCAAACGCTGACGGCCTACTAGGGCACTGACCAGCATTAATAGGCTCGAGCCCGGCAGGTGAAAATTCGTGATTAAGCCATCTACGACTTTCCACTGATAGCCAGGGTAGATAAATAAATTTACTGGGCCCTGGTAAGCCTTGAGTTGACCCTCTTGGGTGGCCACTCCCTCCAAGGTACGAACGGTGGTGGTACCGACGGCAAAAACACGGTTGTTCCGAGCCTTGGTTTCCTGGATTAAATCCACCGTTTTTTGGGGTAAATCTACCCATTCAGCATGCATTTGATGGTCCTTAATGGCAGCGGATTCCACGGGGCGAAAGGTGCCCAACCCCACATGGAGGGTGACCTCGGCTCTCTGGACGCCCCGTTGTTCAAGGGCATGAAATACTTCTGGAGTAAAGTGCAAACCGGCAGTGGGAGCTGCTACCGCACCGGGATGTTGGGCATAGATGGTTTGGTACTGCTCTGGTTCTGCCTGGGAATGCTGAATGTAGGGGGGCAAAGGCACTTCTCCCAAGGCTTCCATTAGCTGAGTTACGGGGGTGTCTGTGGTGGATTCAAAGGTAAGTAATCGACCGTTAGTGGTGCGATCGCAGTCCTCCACCCGGGCCTTAAGCAACGGCTGGTCCACATCTGGCCCAAAATGAATCCAACTCCCCGGTTTTAACCGACGCCCTGGTTTGACCAGGGCCAGCCATTGGGGAGGACGAGGCTCTAGTAATAAAACTTCAACCTTTGCTCCACTTGGTTTGTATCCATACATTCGGGCTGGAATGACTCGCGTATTATTAATGATAAGTAGATCCCCAGCCCCCAGAAACTTAGGCAAGTCTCTAAAATGGACATGCTGATGTTCCGTTCTAGATGAAACAACCATCAACCGAGACTGATCTCGAGGGTTGGTTGGCTCTTGGGCAATGAGGTTAGAGGGTAAGTCATACTGATAAGCCGCTAAGGCATAATCACCATTCGCTTGATGTTGATGGGTGGAGTCGTAGCTATGGGGCAGTGGAGGATTAGTTGATTGGGACATGGGACAAAGAAACAGCGGGAAAACAACCGTTGATTTTTTGATGAAGGCTGCTAGTCAGCTAGACCCAGCCGATCGATTTAATGCCAGACTGTTAGTAAAGCTAGTTAAATGTTTTGTTCTGACATATTGGTTTATACCCAAGATGAGCACCACCTCATAATCAAAACGATCTAGACTGTAGCACTGCGTTATAACTATGGATTACGTTTACTATCTATCCAATGCCAGTCTTGTTCTGCGGGTTGTTGAACGGCTACATCGCCTGACTCAGCTACCGCTAGAATTTGTCAGCGTGATCCATCGCATTGACGGCTGGATTGTTCGGATCAGATTACATGAAAGCGTGGCTGCTGATACAGCGTCGAATTTTCAAGCTTTTTTAGACGAGGTGGGTGGTCGCTCTACTCCCGGTTATCGGATTCGCATGGCCCTGTGGGGGCTAGAAACGGGCCAAACTCCGGTGGATGTAATGCGTCGCTACCAGGTTGCCGTCGTTTCCCACGGCAAGCCAGACCGCTACGAAATCGAAGAGTTTCGCCAGCAATTTGTGGAAGGGTTGGGATATTGCCCTGAGACCTTGGCTTAGGGCCATTGGTCATTAGGCGGGGGGGATTAGGAAGATGACTAGGCTACGTCAACTCGCTCACCCTGAGATGGCATTCACCAAATAATCCTGCAAAACTAAATATCGTTGCCCATCGGGCAGGGCTAAATAGGCTTTGCCTGATTTAGGCTGAACGGTATGACAACTGACTAAGGCCACATCCAATCGGCACGGTAGCTTGGCCAGGTGGGGATGGCGGGTCAAAAATAGTCGGGCGGTGGTGAGGAGTTTGCGTTGTTTTCCTGGGGTGATGGATAACAGGCCATCCAGGTCCCAGTTGCCTCGACTGCGGGTTTTTACTTCAATAAACGCCAACATTTGGCTGCTCAGGTTTCCCCCTTGGGCGTTATGTCCCTTGGCAACTAAGTCTAACTCTCCCCAGCGGCAGTGCCAACGCTGATGGAGAATTTCCCACCCCTGTTGGATTAGCCAGTCCTTTACCAGTTGTTCCCCATAAATGCCCAGGTCTTGGTCTGCCATAATTAACCCGCATCATCCTGGCACCTAGGGTGCCCTGGGGACTGGACTGGACGACAAATTAAGTACCGTTACCGACCGATTCCCGATCGATTGAGATGGTTCAAAAACTGAGTACCATGGGCAAAAGTCCCTGGCCTAGTGCCCGAATGTCATGAGTTCAAAATTACAAGCCGCTCTTCACACGGAGTATCAGCAGGCATTTGACCGATGCACGGTGCGTTCAGAGTCCCTGGGATTAGCCCATGGCATTGCTAAGCGGATGGTGGATTTGCGATCGCACTACGACGTAATTGAGACAAAAACCAGCGTCCCCTGGTGGTTTGCCGGGATTTTGCACTACAAAGAGTGGAATTTTCGAGCACCGGACCTATTTGAGCAAAAAATTGCTGACGTTCTAATTGCCAAGAAATATCACCAGGCAAACCCCCGCACCTTAGCCGCCTATCTCTGGGGATTTGACCTGTGGAATGGTTTCCAGTACGGCTCGGGTAATCAATCCACTTGGGTATGGGGCAGCACCAATGTCTTAACAGTCCCGGCCCGGCAGATGGGGGCCGGCGGCATTCTGAAGCATTTGCACGCCCAGGGATTGGTGCAAGGCTTGGTCCAACCGGCAGCAGCCCAAGCAGCAACGATCCAACCGGCAATAATCCAACCGACAGCTCCAAGCCCGTAACGGCCCAGCCCGCTAAAAAGGGTAAAAAGCTTCCCGTGACGTATTTTCTCCAAATGCTTAGAGTGGATGGCCCCAGTACGGGGTGGGGACGCATCTTTAAAGGGCGCCGATAATAGGCCTGGTTCACGAGTCTAACTGACCATAAAACTCCCCCACCCAAGGGAGACTTGCTAGGTCTTCAAAGGCGACTTGGCGCTCCCGCTCTAGCTCAGCAATGCGTTTTTTCTCGGCATAGCTCTGCTTTTGATAATAGGCGCATTCATTGGGATGGATTTCCATGTCCGTTTCTTCCCAGAGTTTCAGGAAATAGCGGTAGCGCTTTTCGCAGAGGGTTTTCTCCATGCAGGCCACCGAGGCCCGAATAATTAAAGGGGCGCGGAGAATATCCCGCTGGGTTTTTTCATCTAAATAGAGGAGATGGTGCACCTGGGACAGCGGTCCCGTGGATTCTGAGGCTAGGTTGCGCAGTTGCTCCAGTAGGGCCACAGGGGAGGTTTCTGTTTGGGCATCATCCGCTAGCTGCCACTGCACCATCATGCGCCAGAGGGCTCGGTGGTGCGAGAAACTAAGCTGCAAGTCCCGTTCTTCCAGGGCCTGTTTCACCGCCGGACGATGGGTGGGCATGTGAATGTATACCCTTAGCAGCCAGCCCTCCGCTTCTTCTAGGGCACTTTTTTTGATGGCGACTTTGAAGTTTTTTTGGGCATCCCCGGGGGAGCGGCGCTGCCGGCGTACCTGGGCCAAAAAGTTTTCCGCTAGCAGGGGCACCAGGCGGGCATCTCCCTGGCTAAAGATTTCGGCACAGTGGCGAATGTAGTGGGTGCGGGTGTCGGCGTTGGCAATGTCCGCCAGCAGTTGAACGATATCCTGGGATGCGGTTTGAAACTGGTCGGCCTGTTTTAGATCTAGGGGGAGCAGGGTTTGTTGGATTTGCCAGTCGAGCCAGAGGGGGGCCGATTCCACCAGGGCGTTATATTCGTCTGCGACGTGGTTGCGGAGATAGTCGTCGGGGTCCTTACTGTCAGGAATGTTCAGAATGCGTAGCTGCACATCTCCTCGGTGGGCCATTTCGGCCACTTCCCCAATGGCCCGTTGGGCTGCTTTAATTCCGGCGGCATCGGCGTCAAAGTTGAAAATAATTTGCTTCGATTCGGTGTAGCGCAGCAGCTGGCGCACCTGGCCTGCATTGAGGGCCGTGCCCAAGGAGGCAACGGCATTGGTAATGCCCGCTGCGTGGAGGGCTACCACATCGAAGTAGCCTTCCACGACGATGGCGCGGTCTTCCTTTGCGATCGCACCTTTCGCCTTATCTAACCCGTACAAGGTTTTACCCTTGTCAAATAGCTCAGTTTCTGGCGAGTTGAGATATTTGGGTTTCCCATCCCCCAAACAACGGCCGCCAAAGCCAATGATCCGCCCGTTGGGATCGTAGATGGGGACCATCACCCGGTCCCGAAAGCGGTCGTAGTAGCCTGTACCGTTTTTATTCGGGACAATCAGCCCCGCCTGCTCGACGAGCTTGACTGAGTAGTTTTTTTGCTCTACCAGGTAGCCATAGAGAGTCTGCCAACCGTCGGGGGCATAGCCAAAGGTAAACCGTTTGAGAATATCGTCGCTGAACTGGCGTTGCGATCGCAAATACTCCAGGGCCTGCTGTCCTGCACTTTGATAGAGGGCATGTTCATAGAACTTCGCCGTCACCGTGAGAATTTCAAACAGCTGCTCCCTCAGCGTAATGGTCCGCTGATACTCCTGCTGCTTGGCCGGTTCCAGGGTTTTGACCGGCACCTGGTAACGGCGGGCCAGGTCCAGCACCACGTCCGTAAAGGACTGCTGCCCCAGTTCCATCAAAAACTTAAAGGTATTCCCACCTGCCCCGCAGCTAAAGCAGTAGTAAAACTGCTTCGATGGACTCACACTAAAGCTAGGGGACTTATCATCGTGAAACGGACATAGCCCCGTAAAGTCCTTACCCTGCTTTTTAAGCACCACATGCTCAGACACCACATCGACGATATCCGCCCGTTGGCGAACATCGTCGATGGTATCTGGGTGGATGCGGGGGGAGCTCATGGAGTACAAACAGCGTCTCGAATACGAACCATCATAGGACCAATGCCCAGAAGCGGACACAGATGGGACGTCATCGATATTTTCTCTAAATCATGGTCAGCAGCCTAAATGCATCTGCATCTTAGGACTCAGGTGGGAATACTGGAACCACAAGACATCCATAGTCTATCCCTAGACTATCTGCCGCACTATTAGGACCGCTGTCGTTCCCTATGAAAGCCGCCATTGATAACATCACCCTAATCCAGAAGTTCCTCAAGGGCGAAGATTCTCTTTTAGCCAATCGAGAACTGCGGATGGAGAAAGCGTTGAATGAAACCCAGCTGCTGACAACCCAGGGCATTTTACTGGCCAAAGGACGACTCACTGATCGGCTTCCCAATATTGTTATCCGGCTCAAATCTGACTATTGGGAGTTGCTCAATCAGCTGACCCTAGATGCTTGCTTTCTTCCCCTGCACTTACAGCAAGACCAATTAGATGGGGCAACATTTACCCAATACGATTACCACAGTGTGCCAGCAGGTTATCATGCCCACTGTCAGGAAGCCTCAGCTTTTTGGAAAACTTGGTGGATCAACCATCGTAAATTGCAGCTGATGGATATGCTGCTGTTATGCCAGAAGCGCTGGTACCCAGTACAAGAGATGCTGTGTGATACCGGTACTATCTACGTTAAGACGTGGCGAGGAGAGAAAACCCTGTCCATATCAGAGATGGTGATTTGGCTTGATCGCAATACTAAAGAACATCGACCGCCTTCGAAGTATCCTCAACACCACCAAACTAAGGTTGGGGAAACTGCCCCTAGGATCCCAGTCCGGGCTGATCTACTGAGTAATCAATTGCCGGGGACTGTCTCGGGGCAAATCATGGTGCCAGACAACCTACGTCAGGTGATTAAGGCCGACAACAATCGTTTGCTGGTGCATACTGTTCTGGGTCCCGTCATTATTGAAGGACAAAATCTGACCTGTGCCCTAGCTCGCAAGGTGGTGAAGGCACTTTAAAGACAATGGCGAGCCGCTAGTCTCTTTACGTGACAACAACGATGGTCGCACCATGGGGAATCTCTGAAAGCTAGAGCTAGAAACAGGTATTTCTAGTTAACATCAATCCGACCAACGGATGTGTCAGGGTAATAGGCGGATAGGATTTCGTAGTAAAGATAGCCCTGCTGAGCCAGATCTAAAGCCCCGGTTTGGCTCATGCCATAGCCACTGTGGGCATCGTCAACAATATCTTGGTTAGCCGCATATAGGGATTCCACCACGCCACCGTCATAGCTAATAAATTCTCCGGCGGTGTCATGGACAGCTTGGTGGGTGGAACTGGCTTCGGTTAATACCCCTTTATAGGCTTGGTAGCGTTGGGTATCATCCAGGTCATAGGCCCGGCCATGGTGCCGGACGGTGTGCACAATGGCATAGGAACGGGCGGCCACGGCTTGGGCTTTTAGGGCTTCTAAGGACCAACTGGCAGACATTTCAGCTCCCACCACGCTGTACAGATAATCCCGTAGCAACACATAATTTACCGCCATCACTCCACCATCCTGCCACAGCAGCAGCAGACGCCCGCGATACCAGCGATCTCCCACGGCCACATAACCATTATCGGGTTCTAGCCAGATTGCGCTTGGGACAGGCTGACCATTGACCAACAGGCCCTGGCCATTGGCACTGACTTGATAGCCAACTCCGGCGGCCAGGTCTTCAATGAGGCTGCCGTCAGGGGTAATTAGGGCGCCGCCTGAGGATGCGGCCACCATGACATTAGACGCTTGCTTAGTCAGGGCTACCCGCATTTCCGTATAGCTATCAATGGTCGCATTATTGGATGGCTCTGGGGGTAGTGCTTTGACGCTGACTTTTGGCGCTGGAGCAGATTGCTGCACCGGTGAAGTAGGGGCGGTGGCACGAGACTGGGCTGGGTTAGCTGGCTTAGCTCCAGTGGCTGGGCTAGCTGGCTTAGCTCCAGTGGCTGGTTTAGCCGCGCTGGTTGGTTTAGCCCCGCCGGAGGAGGGGGTGGCTACCAGGGTTTTGACGCTTTTGATCATCAACCACTGGCCTAGGGCAACGGCATCAGCTTGAATAAAGGGTTCGAGGGGCTCTGGAGTGGTTGAGCTGTGCTTGACTTTGGAATTACGGAGCCTTTTGGTCTGGGGTGAGGCTGGGATAGGCCCTGTTGGTGGTTGGATGCTCTGACCATCAGGTTGACTATTATTAGTAGTGCCAGGTGCGGGAACAGTGTCAGTCTTAGCTGCTTCAGTCTTAGCTGTTTCAGTCTTAGCTGCTTCAGTCTTAGCTGCTTCAGTCTTAGCTGCTTCAGTCTTAGCTGCTTCAGTCTTAGCTGTTTCTGCCTTAACGCTCTGACGCCCCAGGCCAGCAAAGCAGGTGGCGGCCATCAAACCAGACAAAACGAGGCTGGCAACTTTAGTAGATGATTTCAGGGACATATAAGTTTTAATAATCAATTAAAGAGTCAGAAAATTAAATGGGCTGATGGATTGAAAGCGCTGAGGGCTGACATCCATTCGGCATTTATTGTTTTGAGATGGATGGGTAAGGGGCTATGGTTAGGGATTACTTTTTGAATTGTGGATTAGAAATAGTGATTTACTTTTGTCAATAATTTCTATTATACGGTGAGGTTATCCATTCAGTTTTGCTCGGCCTAGGTTAGCGCTAGGCTGCCCTAAGGTGAAGATATTCTGTCAGTGACACGTCCTCCATCACGTTTTTGCGCCATTCCTGGCCTCAGTTAAGGGTCCAGAATGAATTGATCCCAGTGGGTAATGGCCTTGATATGGGGTGGGGCGACGGATGATGATCTGCGCTCGGCTGAGCGATCAAAGTAAATCGACTGCATCCCCAATTGCTGGGGTGCGATCGCATCATTAGTCAAATGATCGCCAATAAACAGTACTCGTTCAGGTGGTGGGTTTCCGGCCAGTTCCAGGGCCATATGATAAACCGCCTCTCCAGGCTTACGCTGGCCACAGTCGGCACTGTCTAAGACAAATTTAAAGTAGGGTCTGAGGCCATGGCGCTCTAACATTTTGGCGGGCCAATCCGCCAGAAAAAAGTTAGAAATCACCCCCATGGATACCTGACCTTGCCATCTCTGCAGCATGCTTTCCACTCCAGCGGGCAGTCTTAAGGTCTGGGGAAAGCAATCCATAAACTGCAGTTCCATCTCCGTCAGCACTTGGTCAACCGTGGCGGGGTCTGCCTCCGGACGGTAGGTGGCCAGTAGATTGCGAAACCGTTGCTGGAGTGACTGCTCATGGGACTGCCCAGCAATGTGATCTAGCCGCCAGCGATGGTAGTCAGCCCGCACATCCTCAATATCTTGGTAAAGACCGGCGGCTACCGGCACCTGATACATGGGAGCCAAACCAGCTTCATGACCGGAGGTATCAAAATCGTCGACTAGGGTGTTGAAACAGTCAAAAAAGATCCAGTCGAGGGATGTACTAGTGACCATAGTGAATGCTGCCCTATATCCCAAATGCTCAAAAGTTCTTTCCTAGGGTAGCGCCATTGGGGGAGTGCAATCAGGATCTAACGCAGCATCTAACACCGCGACAAAGGGATCGTTTAGTAGGCGTTGGCCAATTCTTCAAACTCGGCAACACTCTTTTCAATGATCCCTAGACTGGCTTGCCAAAACTGGGGTTGGGAAATGTCTTGCTGGAGATGGTGGGCCACGAGTTCCTCGGCAGTCATGGCCCCGGTGTCCCGTAGCATGGCCGTATACAGACTGTTAAAGCCGCTGCCATGGTGTTCTTGCTGGGCATAAATGCCCAAACTAAATAAGTAGCCAAATAGGTAGGGATAGTTATAAAAACCGAGCTGGGCAATGGAAAAATGTAGCTTAGTGGCCCAAAACATGTCGTCATACTCTGACAGACTGTCTTCGTACCACAGCTGCCAGCTGTTGGCCATCATGGTTTTGAGTTTGGGTGCGATCGCAACTCCTTGTTTACGGGCCTCCACCAGCCGTTTCTCAAACTCAAACCGAGCCGGAATATTGAGCAAAAACACTGCCGCACTGGTCGCATCTTGCCAAAGAATTTCCAGTTTTTGCGCCGGGGTTTCAGCCCGCCGTAGCAGAGCATCCCGCACCAGGGTTTCCGCAAAGATACTAGCGGTCTCCGCCAGGGTCATGGGGTAATAGGTTTTCATCAACGGCAAATCACGCATCACCCAGTTATGCCAAGCATGACCCAGCTCATGGGCCAGGGTGATCACATTGGTCATGGTGCCCTCAAAGGACATAAAAATGCGAGGCTCACGGGGTTCAGCAAACCGGGTACAGTAGGCCCCCGTTGCCCGATTTGGCGTCGATTTCCCATCAATCCAGCCCTTTTCCGCCATCATCACCGCAAAGTCCCCCATTTCTGGCGTCAGCTGGCGAAAGGCATCAGCAATCAGCGTAATCGCCTCATCAAAAGAGATGGCCTGGACATCTCCTGCTGCCGGGGCTGGCGCGCTCAAATCCCAAGGAGCCATCTGGGTAATCCGGAGCACCTTAGCCATCGCCTTGAGGGCCCGTTGGCCCATGGCTCGATGGTCATAGGTCGTATCCATCAAAGCATTCAAGGTGGAGCGTTCAATGCGACTTTGATGACAGCTTTTATCCAAGTAATGCAGCTCTCGAACCGTTCCCCGCTTTTTAGTTTCCTCCAGCCGCCAGCCATTAATCGCATTCAGAATCGTCGCCGCCGTTTCCTGATGTCCAATCCAAGCATTGCGAACCCCCTGCCAGGCGGCCAGGCGAGTCTCCCGCTGGGGACTACTGACTAGATTAGCCGCCTTTGCCAGCCCCACGGTTTCACCTTGAATGTCACATTTGAGGGTGCCAGCCAGCTCTGTGTAAAGGTTGCCCCAGCTTTGTAAGCCACTGACCGAGAGGCCCGCAATTAAATTCTCTTCAGAAACACTCAGCAGCTGATCCCTGAGTTTGCGCTGGTGGGTGAGCAAAAAGCCCATCTCAGCTAGCACCGGATCATGGCTCAACACCTGAATAAATTCAGGCCGCACCCGATTTAAAAACACCTCCATGGGCGTCATTGCCTGGTTCAGTTCAGCGCCAATTTGCTGCAGTGTTGACCGCAACGGACTGGCATGCTCATCCTTTGCATCCACACTCAGTGCTGTGGAGATATAGGTCTGCACATTGCCCAGCTGTTTCACCAAGGCGGTACGGGTTTGGTGAATGCCTTGCAAGCAAGTAATCAATACATCAAATTCTTCCTCGTCTAGAGTTTCAGCCGTTTCAATCCTTTCGACAAAGGGGGCACAGGCCGCTGCAATTTCAGGAATTTTCACCTGGATTTCCGCAATAGTGGTTGCAATTTGCGGATCGTCAGTGCCCTTAAAAAAGTGGCGGTTATCCCAGGTTTGGCGAAGTTGCAGCATGGTGGTGAAGAGATAGGCTGTAGATGTTTTGGTGCGCGGCCCATAGCTTTGGTGCCCTAAGTTCTTGTTCTCCAAAGGTTCTGGTGCTCAACCTTGGCATGAACTCACTGGCGTAACCTACGGGTGCAAAGCTATATTCTAGTGCAGCTGTTCTCAGTTGAATTGTCTAGGCGTTGTCTAGGCGTTTTAAGCTTAACTGAGGAGAGAAAATGAGTCCCTTCACACCCAATACCTTGTCCACTATTCAGCACATTCTGATCACCGGTGCCACCGGAGGCGTAGGGCAATTGGCCGTAGCCTATGCCCTGAACCAGGGCTATGGGGTGCGAGCCTCAACCCGTAATGTTGCCAAAGCCCGTACCCTGTTTGACGGGCGAGTCGACCTGGTGCAGGCTGATCTGCGGCAGCCAGAAACCTTGACCAACCTCCTAGATGGCATTGATGCCGTGCTGTGCTGCAGTGGCACAACGGCCTTTCCCTCGGACAAGTGGCAGGTCGAATTGCCAGCCCAGCCCCTAGAGCAGTTGTTTGCTTGGGGTCGCATTTTCTTGGATGCCGACTATCGTCAGCAATATACAAAAAACTCTCCCGCCATGGCTGATGGTCAAGGCGTACAAAATTTAATTGCCGCCGCCCAAAATTCCTCGGTTCAACGCATTGTCCTGGTGTCCTCCCTGGGGGTGGAACGCAGGGAAAACCTCCCCTTTAACCTACTCAACGCCTATGGTGTTTTAGATGCTAAAGCCTTAGCGGAAGATGCGTTGAAGAGTTCGGGCCTAGGCTACACCATCCTACGCCCTGGGCGGTTGATTGATGGTCCCTACACATCCTACGATCTCAATACCTTGATCAAGGCATCGACCGAGGGGAAACAGGGGGTTGTCCTGGGCCAGGGCGATCGGCTGCTGGGACAGACTAGCCGCAAAGATGTGGCTGCCGCCTGTGTGGAATGCTTAGGGGAGGCAACCACCACAGATAAAACCTTTGAGATCATTAACCAGGGTGAACGACCGGCTGCCATTAATTGGTCACAGCTATTTTCGACGCTGTCCTAGGTCGTTTGGATGTGGACCGTATAACCTGTAATTCAGTGATATGAGTGCCTCTGCCCCCTTGCCCATCGGCACACTTTGTAGTACGAAAACTTCTGGACTGTAAAGTCCCTAAACCCCACGGTCCATGGCAACGAATATGCCATGCCAAGAGATCAGTCTTAGCATGGCAATAGCATCTGTTGAGGTGTTGTTATTGATAGTAAAACAAGCTCCGGAGTCGAATCTGAGAGTGATGTAAATACGGCATGGGTGGCATGAGCATTGGGCATGCATCTGCCGGGTCTTTCCAGGCTGCTATCTTAGACACTACTGAGCCGCTTGCTTTAATTCTGTTAGGATTGCCTCCGTTGGATTGGCTGCATCTCGTGTTGCATTGGTAGCTGCAGTAACGGTTACCCAAGGCTCAATGCCCGTCTGATCAATCCACGCAGAGTAGTATGTAATTTCCGTGGTTTCTGTTGTCAGGTTCAACAGTTCAAACTCTCCACGCATAATTTTCCAGTCGGCCACATAGGTCTCATAGTCGGTGGGGCCAATGCCCTGGGGGCCACCGCCCACATAGTTGACAGCCACCTGATCCCAGTAACGCCCAAACCGTTGCCCCTGCCAGCTCCAATCTTGCCCGGGCCACCAAAAATAGCCTTCATCGGGGGCATCCTCTGGGTCAACATAGTATTCGGCCCCTTGGCTCAGCTCGGTAGTCAGGCCGGGGGCATAGCTAATTTCGTAGCGCAGCGGTGACTCGGGTGTCGTGATGTCGGTATCAGCCAGCCATAATAATTCGACCGGGCTCTCTGCCGGGGGTGAACCATCTGGCCTATCCAAGGCGGTCTCCGCCAACAAACTGGGATATAGCGCCTGATTCATGGGTAAATCGGCCATGGCGGTAAACCGCCAGCAGTCCCAATTATTGGCCTGATCAATGGCGGTCCAGTCTACTTCACATACGCCGTTAGCGGTAGCGACCCATAGCAGATCGTCGCCCTCCGCCCATAGGCGGGTGGGGATCGCCCCTGGTAACGGGCTATTTTCCACGGTGTAGGTTTGGACGGTGTTCTTGGCTGGACTATAGGCCACCAGACCCTTGGCCGGTAGGTATGGATTACCTTCCCCAGAATATTGGGTGCCTAGCCAGAGTGTGGTTTCGGTGCCGGAGGTTGTTTCAGCATTCGTGACGGCAAGATCGGTAATTTGGGCACTTCCCAGGTCCGTGGGCTGCCAAAGGGTGATTTCATCGGTTTCAAAGGTGTACTGCACCACCGTAGTAATGCCGCTGGCTCCTTCGCCCTGCTCAAAGCCGATGGACCACCACAGGGCCTCATCGGTGGCTAGGGCACGGGTTACGTTGGGCACCCCCGCTGTTTCCCCTAGTTCGCGCTGGATAATATCGGTGTTGGTGTAGAGCACTTTGGCAACGGGCTGACTTTCCCCCGGTTTAATCAGTTCGAAAACCACCTGTTCTATGTCGTTATTACTTGGGCCACCCTCTCGATCTAGCCAGGAGGCATCCAGCCGCACCCGAGCCTGATACGACTGTTCTTGAGCGGTAATCGTTTCATAGTCCGGCTCAGCCAGGGCCTCAAAGTATTCTGCGTACTCTGCTTCTGCCTCCTCTGCCGTTTTAGCTGGAGCGGGCTCTAAGGATTGGATGCCCCAGGTGCGATCTAGTTTGCAAAAGGTAAACTCGTAGCGTTTCCCCGTAAAGGTCAGGGTGGTGTCCGTCGCCTCCACTGTAGTGGGTCGAAAGTCAAACCGCTCAGAGGGCAGCTCCGTATCGGTGGCTGGCTGGAGCGGGACTTGGGATGTCATGGGGCCACAGCTATTGTTATCGGTAACATCTGCCAGTGACTCTGTGCCGTCTAGGGGGCTGCCTTGGGGACCTGTCACCGAGGGGCTACCGTCCACTTGTTTGACTAAACCACAGGCACTGGCTGCAACCACCAGGCCGAGCCATCCCCAACGCCAAATTTTCATCGGTAGCACCTCCGTGGATCGCCCCACATAAGACCATTTACTGTTTATATCTATTAGGGTAGCGAGTTCTAGCGATCGCACATCACTATCAGCCCAGCTGCTTAACTGGCATGGTGTGTTGCAGTAGCCGTGGCTAAATGCAGACCTGGTTAGAAAACTCCTGTGCAGATTTTGGATATTACTTTTAAGATCGTTAGGTCCATCGGTCGATCCGAATCTCTGCTCTAGCCCGATTGCCCCATGAAAGACTTCAATATTCAAGCCCCATTTGAACCCAAGGGCGACCAGCCCAAAGCCATTGAAAGTCTACTCAAAAATTTATCCCAAGGTAGCCAATACCAGACATTGTTGGGGGCCACAGGCACTGGCAAGACCCACACGGTGGCGCGGGTGATCGATCAGGTGGGGCGGCCCACCCTGGTGCTGGCCCACAACAAAACCCTAGCGGCCCAGCTGTGTAACGAGCTGCGGGAATTTTTTCCCGATAACGCCGTTGAGTACTTCATCAGCTATTACGACTACTACCAGCCGGAAGCTTACATCCCAGTCACCGATACCTACATTGCCAAAACGGCATCGATCAATGAAGAAATCGATATGCTGCGCCACTCCGCCACCCGCTCACTGTTTGAGCGGCGGGATGTGATTGTGGTGGCCTCCATCAGCTGTATCTATGGTTTGGGGATTCCGACAGAATATCTCAAGGCATCGATCCCGTTGCGGGTGGGGATGGAACTCAACCAGCGTCAGGTGCTGCGGGACCTGGCTTCGGTGCAGTATACCCGCAATGACATTGACCTCGGGCGGGGACGATTTCGGGTGAAAGGCGATGTGCTAGAAATTGGCCCCGCCTATGAAGATCGCATTATCCGCGTCGAGTTCTTTGGGGATGAGGTTGATGCCATTCGCTATGTGGACCCAGTGACCGGAGCCACGCTCCAAAGCATGGAGGCCTTGAATATTTACCCCGCTCGCCACTTTGTTACCCCGGATGACAAGCTGGAGGAAGCCTGCAACGGTATTCAAGAAGAATTGAGTAACCAGTTGGAGTTGTTTGAGAAGGAGGGGAAACTGCTTGAGGCTCAGCGGCTGGAGCAGCGCACAAAATATGACCTGGAAATGTTGCGGGAGGTAGGCTACTGCAACGGTGTGGAAAACTACTCTCGGCATTTGGCTGGGCGACAGGCTGGGGAGTCTCCCGAATGTCTCCTGGACTACTTTCCTGAGGATTGGTTATTGGTAATTGATGAGTCCCACGTCACCATTCCCCAGCTGCGGGGGATGTATAACGGCGACCAGGCCCGCAAAAAAGTATTAATCGATCATGGCTTTCGGTTACCTAGTGCCGCCGACAATCGCCCCCTCAAAGCGGAAGAATTTTGGCAAAAGGTGAAAAACTGCATCTTTGCCTCTGCCACACCGGGGGAATGGGAGCTGGAAATCTCGGAGGGTAAAATTGTTGAGCAGATTATTCGACCCACCGGGGTATTAGACCCCGAGATTTTTGTGCGGCCGACTGCGGGGCAAGTGGATGATCTGCTGGGAGAGATTAAAGATCGAGCGGAGCGCAATGAACGTACCCTGGTGACCACCCTGACGAAGCGCATGGCGGAGGACCTTACTGAGTACTTTGAAGAACATGGGGTGAGAGTCCGCTACTTACATTCGGAGATTCACTCCATTGAGCGGATTGAGATTATTCAAGATTTGCGCAACGGTAATTTTGATGTGCTGGTGGGGGTCAATCTGCTGAGGGAAGGATTGGATTTACCGGAGGTTTCCCTGGTGGCGATTTTAGATGCGGATAAAGAAGGCTTCCTACGGGCGGAGCGTTCCTTGATTCAGACCATGGGACGGGCGGCGCGGCATGTGGAGGGAAAGGCCATTCTCTATGCTGACAATATGACTGACAGCATGGCCAGAGCCATTGATGAGACTGAGCGCAGGCGGGCTATTCAACATGCCCATAATGAAAAGAATGGCGTTGTCCCGACACCGATTGTGCGCCGTAATAGCAATGCCATTCTCTCGTTTTTGGAGGTCTCTCGCCGTCTCAATGCCCAAGAACTGGAGGCAGTCTATGAGCACAGTGACGATATTTCCCTAGAGGACATTCCTGAATTTATTGGCCAGTTGGAAAAACAAATGAAAGCGGCGGCTAAGGAACTGGACTTTGAGGAAGCGGCCAAGTTTCGCGATCGCATCAAGCACCTGCGCGAAAAACTGCTGGGTCAACGCCCATCGGCCAACTAGGGGGAGTCGTGGAGTTACCGTCGGTCAGAGCTGCGGTCAGATTTGCGCTTATCCTTAGTGTAGTAGCCATACAGGGACACCAGCATGACCTTGAGGGCTCGGTTGATGCCATCCGAAGTCTCTAAACAGTGGGCTAAAATTGTTAGCTTGCTTTCAAAATCGCCATAGGTTGGACAATAGTCAAAGGTTTCTTGCAGGAGATCCCGCAGGGTCTTGATGCGCAGCATCTCCCGTTGCAGTGGACTATCCGCATAGGGACCATAGAGGATCGAATAGAGCAATACCCTGACTTGATGGACATCACACTTTTGAGCTAGTTCCTGCTCTAGGGTGGTGAGACTATCGGGGCTGGTGACCACCGGGGGCGTCTTGGCAGAGATGTAAAGCGGTCGAAATGCCCTGAGGATTTCCTTCATGACGCCTTGGGACTGGATGGGGGACGTCTGATATTTGAGGATGGCCATCAGATGTTGCTTGAGCTCTAGCGGAGTCGGGGACTGACGGTGGGCATTTTGCACCAGACTGAGCAAATCGGTGCTAGTAGTATCGGCAATTGTTCCCGGTGCCTGGCCCAGGTAGCCCAAAAACGTTTGAATCATCTCTAGATTGCTGGATGTAGAGATGGCGTCTACAACGGACTGATAGAGTTTTGATTTTGCCAGGGACTGGACCGATGCAGATAGGTTAGCTGCCTGCTGATCGGTGGACGGCGAGAACGGAACTTGGGGGTCAAAGACGTCTCGCAGATAGTACAACGTAACGTTTGCGATCGCACTATACACTTTCCGCCGGTTCAGGCTATTGGCTTTCCTATGTAGACTATCTCGACATTGGGACAGGGTAGAGTAGCGGCCTAATAAAATAGTAACCAACGACCCTATGGAAACAGAATCCAGGGTAGTGGGCTCATTTTCCCATGTCCCGTAGCACACACTAAACAAGAGTTTCTTGATCCGCAGGTGCTGAGGATGCTGGATCAAACGCTCCACTGCCTGCTCAATAGCACCTTGCCTGGTGGCAAATGTTGGTTGGGTATAGCCAATCGAAAGACCATCAGGAGGCATGATATTTGGCAGCAGATGACGCTGTTCTTAACCTTGACTAATATTCACATCTTAGGACTAAATTGGCTACCACAGTTCACTGACTCTTTATTGGGGCGGGACAGAATAATCCAGATTAATGATACATAGCTTTATACCCTAGTAGTCCTACCCACGAAAAACGGCAGCAGATTACACCGTTTAGAAATGATTAGATACCTCAAAAATTAATATACTACGGTTGCCAAAAAAATAGCTTTGGTGCGTGGGTGTTGGCCCGATGTAGAGGTAAGGATCACTTCTACAGGATTGTTTTTATCGGGGTAATGAATGACGGTCTAAATCGTTTGATCGTGATACCGATCAAACAGGTGAATTCGCTATGGAGTTTATTCAGTGCCTAGTTGCTGGGCCGCCTGCTGCACCCGCTGCCGAATGTCAGCCTTGGACAGCCCTTGCAGATCTAGGATGCTTGAACATATCGATGATTTACCGATGCCCCGTAGGTCATCTAAAGCACAGCAGCCGAATCCCTCATACGCAAAACTTTTGCGGCTTAAGTTGATACCCCAGATCTAGGCTAAAGGCCATATTGTCAAAAACGCTCATGGGGGGATAAAGGGCGTAGAACTGACATCTCATGGTAATGGCTCGATCCTTGGATGGACATAAAACCTTGATCTGCCTATGGCAAATTAATGCTGGGGGGGCAACCGAGTGGGTCTCAGGGGAATAGTGATCACAAAAAATCTCCAAACTGAAGCATAGTGAACCGCTGCAGTTTGGAGAATATAACCTGTTTTAGAGGAAATTAAAGAGAAATCCAAGCCAAGGTGTGGTCTTAAACGTCAGCTGTGACAGTTTCTTTTTGCTGACGGCGCGCCTTGCTTAGCAGCAGGCCTAGGGCACCTAATCCGAGTAGGGAACCAGGCTCGGGGATCTGCTCAGTGTCGTCGTCGTTCCTTACTTTAACGAGACGGGCAAACAGGTGGGCTTCACTAGTGCCACTCTCCTGGGAGATGAAGTCTGTAACCGCCCCATCATCAAAGTTGGCAGTGTCATTAAAGCCGACTAACTCAAGGGTGTATTGTTTCCCTTTAAATTCAAAGCTGCTTTCAGAATCGAGGGCAAAGTCCCAAGTGATTTTATCGGAGCAGCCGGTACCTGTGGTTTCGTAAGGGCAAACACCACCGGCATGGCTGCTGGCTCTGTTATTGGTTTCATCAATATTGAGGGCAAAGTCAAATTTCTGTTGCCCGATGCCTGTGTCGCCAAAATCTAGCAGAAGACTAAAGTCAGTTTTTTTCGCATCGCGACCATCTCCCCAAATAGTGTTGTTGTAATGCTTGAGGGTGCCGAGATTAAATATTTGGCCAACAGTCAGGTTTAGGTTGTCAATACCATCAAAGCCAAGGCCGCTCTTTTTGGCAGTGTAGTCTTTGTGCCAACCTTGTTGGTAGCTGGTATTGCCATCAACAGTTTGATACCAACCATAATCCCAATTGAACTTATCGCCACCCTCAAAGTTTTTGTTGGTGTTGCTATAAACTCCATCACCCCAACGAACTTGAGAAACTCCGTTAACCTCGATGTACTCTACATAGTTACCGTCGTGATTGTTAGTGTAGTTAATAACAGACTGCTCATAGTTGGCAAAGTCGCTATTGGTGGCCGCTTTGCCAACCGTTTTTCCATTAGACAACTGAGCGTTATCAAAAATAGCCGATGTTCTGGCAAGGGTGAATGCATAACTAGGGGTTGCCCCCATGGTGCTAATGACGGCAGCGATAGCGAGTGCAGCGCGAATGTTTGACTTGTTCATCATGACCTTTGTTGTTGTTTTGTGGGGATCCGTGTTTTTCACCCTTGATAAGTCAAATTTAATGCTCAAAAGTCTCAATGAGATGCTGGTAAATACGGATGTTGCCCGTGAAGAATTGGCTGCTCTCATGGCTTTCATGGAGACTTTTGTGGAGAACTGAACAAAGACCAATTGTTGTTGTTGGAAGTTCTAGGAGTTTTTACGGAGAGTCTTCAAGGCGAACTGTTTAACAGCATCGAGCATCCGCCAAGATGCTGATGGCCCCTAAGCAGCCAAGGCTTAATTTCAGGCGGTGGGGCATTAGCTGCGGGTTGGTTAGAAGGTGAAGATCAGCTTTAATGTCCAGTCGCTATCGTGGCGAACGATTTGGATGTCCCGAATAAACTCTCGAAAGAAGAACCGGCGCTCTGGTTCGGAGAGGTCTTGCCAAAATTGAGGAATGCTCACGGCCTGGGAGAGTTCTTTTAGGTTGACTGGTGGTAGTTGGGCCAGTTGCTGCGTGAGCTGGGCAATTTCTGTCTGAACACCGTAGGTGCGTAGGTCGGCGGTGGTCTGGTCCAAAATTCCCTGGGTGACTAGCTGGGGTAGCTGTTGAAGGACGGATTGTTTAGTTGCGATCGCAGCCTCTAACGCCCCTTTAGGATTGCGGTCGGAGGGGGGGATCTGGGCTACCGCCCGGGGGAGATCGGTACAAATAGCTTGAATGGTTTGATCCAGCAGTGCTTCATAGGATAGAGCTTTGCACTGGGCTGGGCAGCTAGGGGCACGCATGTAGGTATAGTCGCGGGCTCGGCGGGGGGCGCTGACCCGACTGACGGTCAGTTTGGCCTGGCATTGTTGGCAGGTGACCAAACCTGCCAAGGACCGGGGGGCACTGGCTGTTGTGGGGGGAAGGGTACGATTACGCCGCAGCAACCGATCGATTTGGGCCGCTTCGTCCGCCTCTAAGAGGGGACGGTGGGTATTGAGGATTGTCCCGCCGTCACCGTAGCGGGTATGCCCCCGATAGATCGGATGTTCGAGCCACCGCCGCCCGGTGGAGGCGGAGACCTTTTTGCCATATTGTTTAGCAATATGACGTACAGCGCCCCGCAAGGAGCCATAGAGTAAAAACTGTTCAAAAAAAGCTTTCAGTACCGTAGCCGTTGTTCGATCAATCACATAGCCTTGCTTCCCTCGGCGGTAGCCATAGGGGGCTTTGCCCGGTGGCGGCAGCGCCTTTAAGCGTTTAGCCGCATGTCCTTGGCGAATGCGGCGTTGGCGATGAACGGCCTGCACCTGGGCCAAAATGACTGGCAGTTGCCCATGGGATTCGCCGGGAGCTGGGGTTTGATAGGCCTGCTCTGTGGCAATCACTACCGTTCCCGCCGATTCTAAGGTGCTGAGGTTTTCGGCCACCGCCGCTAAGGAATCCCCCAGTTCCTCTAGTCGTCGCACCAATAGGTAGTCAGGTGCTGTAGTTTCAGTTAATAGTGCCTGCAGCTGGGGGCGCTGCTTGGCCAGGGTCTGGTCTTTGTGCGGCGTCTCTTTAAGTGGTATATCCGTGAGTGGCGTATCCCGATAAATGCGATCCACCTCCCAGCCCCACACATTGCCATCCACTGGTGGGTCGAGCTGCGGGTCTGTATATAGATAGGCGGCGATTTGCATAAACTTAAGAACTGTAGCTTTCCCACCATGGGGCTAGGCAGCAAGGCAAACTATCGGGCTCCTCTTCAACCTATAGCGTTTGGCTAAACCAGAGGCCAGAACCACTGATTAATCTTTAGATTTTTAAAGGCTAGATCGGTGAGTGCGCTAAACTCCAAGGGTGCAAGCTGGTGTTGTGAAACCATGGGTAAACTAACTAATCAATTAGTCTCCTTAGTCCCCTTAATTTTAATTCTGGGATTGTTCGGCTGTGGGCGATCGCAACCGGTGACAGCGCCTGAAGAATCGGTGGAGACCCCAGCGGCCACCACTGATGGGGTTCCAGCGCCAACGGCTGAGGCCTCAGCGCCAACGGCAGCCCCACCGGAGAACAATGCCTCCCAGGCCACACCTGCCAGTCCTGCAGGGGCTGCCACTAATGCCGCTCCTCGTACCTCCCCCGTTGCCCTGGCTAAAAAGGACTGTGGGCAAATGGCTAACCAGCTAGAGATGAACCAATGTGCAGCGGAAAATTATGGCATTTCGGACAAGGAGCTAAACCAGGTCTATCAAACGGTGATGCAGGGTCTAGATGCCGATGTAAAAGCCCAGTTGACCACTGCTGAAGAACGCTGGATTGTCTTTCGGGATGCCGAGTGTAACTTTGAAGCCAATCGCTTTGAGGGGGGCTCCATTGCTCCTATGGTAGAGGCTAGCTGTCTGGAGCAGATAACGGACAATCGCATCGCAGAACTCCGGCAAACGACTCAGCCTGATAGTAGCTATGGTGACGCCGATGCTCAACTCAACCAGGTGTATCAGGCCGTACAGGCCCTGGCTACAGAGGCCCAAGGGGAGTCCCTGACCGATGTGCAGCTCACGTGGTTAGACTATCGAGATGCTCACTGTGCATTTGAAGTGGCTCGGTCATCGGCTTCGGCTGAACAGGCCTGTCTGGCGGCGGTGACGGAGACCCGGCTGTGGCAGTTACAAGCATTGGAAGATGAATGGTCCCTCTAGGCCTTGCCATATTTTACGATGCTTTTTTATAAGGGATTGTTAGGGTTAGCCTCTGCTGCAGGCCTTCTGTATGGTGTGCTCTGCGGGGTGCTTTATGGTTATCAAACCAAGCTGATCTTTAAACCCACAGACCTAATTACCGAGACCCCGGCGGACCAACAGCTGGCTCATGAAGAGGTATGGATTGGCTTGGATGGTACGGCGGTGCCACCCCATCAAGGACTGCACGGATGGTGGCTACCGGGGTTGCCAGGCAAGCTTTCTGGGCTCACCCTGCTTTACCTCCATGGCAATGGTGAAAATATTGGGTCGAATCTGGGGTTGGCCCATCGTTATCAGACCATGGGGTTTAATGTGCTGCTGGTGGACTATCGGGGCTATGGCCTGAGTGTTGGACCGTTTCCCAATGAGCAACGGGTGTATGAAGATGCGATCGCAGCCCATCGCTATCTCACAGAAATCCGCCAGATTTCGGCTCAAAAGCTGTGGTTATTTGGCCATTCCCTGGGGGGAGCCATTGCCATTGAGCTAGCGACCCAGCGACCTGCCGCTGGGCTAATTGTCCAGAGTACCTTTAGCTCGATGCTCGATGCCGTCAGATTTTCCGGTCAGTATGAATGGATGCCGGTGAACTGGATTTTGACCCAGCGGTTTGACTCGGCAGCTAAGGTCCCCCAGCTGTCGCTGCCGGTTTTCTATATTCATGGTCTCGAAGATGACACTACAGCGGCTATGATGTCGGAGCAACTCCACGCCCTATCTCCACCGCCAAAACGGCTGTGGCTGGTACCAGGAGCGGGGCACACCAATGTCGCCACGACGGCGGGACCGGACTACTTTACACAGGTCGAAACGTTTGTTCAGCAAATGCAATCTGCTGTGTCTATTCAACCCCCCAGGTCTCCCGTAGAATAGACGATGGAGTTGTAAAAAAATTAGCCAATCTAGGCTCGAAATAAAGGAGAATGGCAATGCCAGAGGCAGTAGGATCGCTAGAGACAAAGGGGTTTCCCCCAGTGCTAGCCGCCGCAGATGCGATGGTCAAGGCAGGACGAGTCACATTGGTCAATTACATTCGAGCTGGGAGTGCCCGCTTCTGCATTAATATTCGGGGCGATGTATCTGAAGTTAAAGCGGCCATGGCTGCGGGGGTTGAAGCGGCAGAAAGAACCTATGGTGGCGTTCTGGAAACTTGGGTGATCATTCCTCGGCCCCACGAGAACGTAGTTGCCGTGCTACCCATCGACTTTGGTGAAGATGTACAGCGCTTCCGCGATGCGGTGGAGCAACCCATTTTGCCAGGACGGATGTCGATTTAAGAATATATAAATACACCGATAAAAAAGGCAGGAAGATTACCGGTAATCTTCCTGCCTTTTTTGGGCCTGCCTTTTTTGGGCCTGCCTTTTTTGGGCCTGCCTTTTTTGGGGTTGGCTACTCGGGGGATGGACTAATTAGAAACTTCGCTCGAGGCTTTGGGCATCGCTTCGGGTTCCCATAGACAAACAGCAAACCCCTTAGGGGTGGATGCGATCGCACAATCATTACCGCGCCCAGTCAGCTGGGCGGCCAACTCCAGGGCTGCGGTCTCGTCTAGGGCAGGCTGATAGACACTATAAAATCGATCTGTGTAGTGGATGGCCACTATGGGCAGCGCCAGATCGGGCACTTGTACATAACACTGGTGGTACTGGTGGGCATCCCCCAACATTAAGCAGGTGGCCGGACCATGGGTGGGCCAAGCCCGTCCTGCATCTCTGGGCGGTTTAAACTCCTGGGCGTCTGCTTCCCATGCCCAAATCGTATAACTGCCGTTCTCCTGCTTAATTAAGGCCAGCTGATCACCATTTTGGGCCAGCTTACCCAAAGCCTTCATGGTCGCTGCCCCATGGCCAAACCGGCGAAACAGGCTGTAATAGTGGCCATCTACTTTAATGGCGGGCAGTTTGGCATCAACATCTGGCACCTTAATATAACAAGTACTGTACTGACCCTTATGGGTCAACAGCTTACAGGCAGCAACAGGCATCGGGAACTCACAGGGTTGGTAATTCTGGCATGGCTGAGGTGCTTCGAAATCAATCTGTCTGATGCCGGTGGATACTCGTATAGATGGCAACGGTAGCAAACTGGTTCCTTCCCTAAATCAGCAATGGCATAGGCTTAAATTCTAAAGGCTGAACGTCTGGCCAACACCCCAAAAGTGGCGGAGTTTCCTAGGTACGATTGCTGAAGCGCAGTGATAGAGTAACTATTACGTTGAACAAAGTGAAAAGATGCAGGCCCTTGCCGATACCCTCACCACATTTCCATTGATGGCTGTCGTCGGCCAGGATGCCATTAAATTGGCCCTACTGCTGGTGGCGGTGGACCCTGGTTTAGGCGGTGTGGTGATTGCTGGTCGGCGCGGGACGGCTAAGTCGGTCTTAGCCCGAGGGTTACACCAGCTGCTACCGCCCATTGAAATTATTGATGGCTCCTATGCCAATGCGGATCCCGCTAATCGGCGCGATTGGGATGATGTCACCCTAGAACGCTTTGGCAATCTTTCAGAGACTGACACTCCAGACGATTTGCCCACCAAAGTGATTCCCTCTCCCTTTATCCAAATTCCTCTGGGGGTGACGGAAGATCGGCTGTTGGGTTCGGTGGATGTGGCTAAGTCCATTCTAACTGGGGAATCGGTTTTTCAGCCGGGTTTGCTGGCGGAGGCGAATCGGGGGGTGCTCTATGTGGATGAGGTGAATCTCCTGGATGATCAGATTTCTAACCTGTTGCTCGGTACGCTGACGGAAGGGCGCAACCAGATCGAACGGGAAGGCATTAGTTTTCAGCATCCCTGTAAGTCTCTGTTGGTGGCTACCTATAACCCGGAAGAGGGGCCCCTACGGCAACATTTGTTGGACCGAATTGCGATCGCACTTTCCGCCGACCGTGCCCTCACCATGGAAGAGCGGGTGGAGGCCACGGGGCAAGCCACCAGCTATGCAGACAATCCTAGAGACTTTATCACCCAATACACCGAAGAAATCGACAATCTTAAAACCCAAATTATTTTGGCCCGCGAGTGGCTAAAGGATGTGGTCATTACCCCCGAACAGGTGCAGTATCTGGTCACCGAGGCTATCCGCGGGGGGGTGGAAGGGCACCGAGCGGATCTCTTCGCTGTGCGGGTGGCCAAGGCCAGTGCGGCCCTCGAAGGGCGGCCTGACATTAACGCCGACGACCTGCGCCGAGCTGTGGAACTTGTGATCATTCCCCGAGCGTTGAATCCAGATCAGCCGCCGCCGGAGGAAAATCAACCACCGCCGCCGCCACCGCCGGAAAATCAGCAAGAGGAAGACCAGGATGAGTCCCAAGAGAATGAGGATGAAGACGACAATGACGACGACGAGCAGGATGAAGAACAAGAAGAATCTCCCCCGAGTATTCCAGAAGAGTTTTTATTTGATCCAGAAGGGGTAGTGCTGGACCCATCGCTGCTGTTGTTTGCTGAATCCATGAGTAAGCAGGGCAGCTCCGGCAAAAAAACGCTGGTAATCTCTGAAGACCGGGGTCGGTATATTAAACCGATTTTGCCCCAAGGTCCGGTGCGTCGCATTGCCATTGATGCTACATTGCGGGCGGCAGCTCCCTATCAAAAGGCTCGCCGGGAGCGGCAGCCCCACCGTAAGGTCATTGTGGAACAAGGAGACATTCGCGCCAAGCGTCTGGCCCGCAAGGCGGGTTCGTTGATTATTTTTGTAGTAGATGCGTCGGGGTCCATGGCCCTGAACCGGATGCAGTCCGCCAAGGGGGCAGTGCTGAGTCTGTTGACAGATGCTTACCAAAATCGGGATCAGGTAGCCTTAATTCCCTTCCGGGGAGAACAGGCGGAGGTGTTGTTGCCACCCACCCGTTCGATTACATCGGCCCGGCGTCGGTTGGAGACGATGCCCTGTGGGGGTGGGTCGCCCTTAGCCCATGGGTTGACTCAGGCAGTGCGGGTGGGGACTAATGCGAAACAGTCCGGTGATGTGGGTAGTGTGGTGATTATTGCGATTACGGATGGTCGGGGGAATGTGCCGTTGGCGCGTTCTTTGGGGGAACCCATGGAAGAGAATGAGAAGCCGGATATTAAAGCTGAACTGCTGAATATTGCGAGTCGGATTCGGATAACGGGGTTTCAGTTGTTGATTATTGACACTGAGCGGAAGTTTGTTTCTACCGGATTTGGTAAGGAACTGGCAAAAACTGCAGGAGGTAAGTATTATCAGCTGCCTAAGGCGACAGATAAGGCGATTGCGAATATGGCCCGTGGGGCACTGGCGGATATGAAGGTATAGGGCAGAAAAACCTTTAAAACTTCTATAGAGTATGGGGTATTTATAAGGGAACGGGCGTAACCGGTCTCGCGCTCTAACTCAAGCAAACAGGGGCCAATCGACTGCACCGAGTAGGTTTCGGTGTGGATAAAGGCGTTCAGTTTCATGCTGAATGCGAAAATGAGTAAACGCTTGCCAGG